>JAPOQV010000066.1 GCA_026710565.1 Spirochaetaceae bacterium
CGTGACCTCGATGTCGTTGCCCTGCGTGTAGCTGTCGCCGCCGGGGCTCGAGGTGAAGACGGCGGCGGTGATGGCGGGCGCGGTGATGTCGGCGGGCGGCGCCACCTTGTGTCCGCTCTGCGCCACCAGCTCGTCGTGGGCCAGGACGGCGTTGTTGCCGACCGCGTCCTTGATCGTGCCGCCGCCTAGCCGCAGCTTGTTCTCCCCGATGGCGATGCCGTCGCTGTCCTCGTCGGCGGTCACCAGCGTGTAGCTGCAGACCAGCATCGTGGCGTCGCCCGGCTTGAGCGCGCAGTTGGCGGTCCGCTCCGTCCCGCCGACGTCCAGCGCCAGCTTCGGCGTCCCCGTGACGCTGACCGCTTCGCTGAAAGTGACCGTCGCCTGGACCGCGTCGCCACCGGTGTAGGTCTGGTCGCTGCCGGGGTTGGAGGTGATCGCCGGCGCGGCTGGGATGGTCGGCTTGACGCCGTCCACCCTGTGGCCGGCCTGGTCGCCCAGCCCGTCCGTGAAGGCGAGGTTGGCGTCGTTGGGCGTGGGAGCGGCGTCCTTGATGGTCGCGCCGCCGGCCAGCGTGACGAAGGTCGACGAGCCGGCGATGCTGACGCCGTTCGCGTCCAGGTCGCCCTCGGCCACGGTGTAGCTGAAGCGCGGCCTGGCCGAGCGGCTGCCCTCGGCGAACGAGGCCGTGCGGCTGTTCGCGCCGACCCGCAACGTCACCGTCGGCGTGCCCGTGACGGTGACCGCCTCGCTGAATTAGACCGTGGCTACGACGCTGTCGCCGATCTTGTAGGCGCCGTCATCACCCGGGTCCGACGTGATCTCCGCGCCGGTGACGGTGGGGGCGGCGCTGTCCGCGCCGACGGTGAGCACCGGCGAGAGGCCGTAGAGGCGGGTTCGGGAACTGCCGCTGGATGACCAGGCATTGATAGGGTTCGTGGAGCCTGTTGTGCTGAGGTTGCCCACGTTGACCTTGCTGCCGCTGCCGGCATGCGCCTCACCCGCCAGCGTGCCGTTGGCGTGGGACCCCGTCCAGGCAGTCGCGACCGCGGGGAAGATCCCCCTCGCTATCGCCGTTCCGGCTTCCGTCCGCCCGGCCCTGCTGTCCCAGCTGCCGTCGTAGAAGTCGGCGTAGTCGTCGGCCGCCTTGTCCCCGCCCACCCAGTAGATGGGCACGCCGGTCCCGGTGGTGCCGGTGTTGTCGCGGGCGTGGACCGTGGCTGTGGAGATCAGGGCGCGGAACTCGCCCTTGAAGGGCCGGAGGTTGGCGTTGGCGTTGGCCTTGCCCTGCACGGCGGCGTTGTAGGTGGCGATGTCGGGAGACGTGGCCGCGTGGTTCGTGGACGACGTGACGAACAGCAGCCGGAAGCTCTGGCCGGCCGTGAAGAGCGGGTTGCCCTCGCCGTCCGTGGGGATGAGCGACGAATCGGCGGGGACGGGGTGCCCCACCTGCCTGGAGTAGTCGATGGGCTCCGCTGCCTGGGTCGTCGCGAAGACGGAGAACTTGTCCGTGACCGCGCAGACGAGGGTTACCACGCCGACGGTCTTCGTCGGCGGGCTGACCGCGGTCAGCTTCACCCATGCCTTCTCCGTTGTGTCCCAGCGGTGAATCGACTCAGCCTTGCTGCTCGAAAGCCGCGGCAGGCAGACGGTGGCCGTCTCGCCGCTCTGCAGCGTGATGCCGCTGATGTCGACAGTTGTGCCGCCCAGCTTGAAGCCCGCGGGCGGCGTCGACTGGCCGCCCGCCTGTGTGACCGTCTTGACGGTCACCTTGTCCGAGGAGCCGGCGAGCCGGTTGGCGGCCGCTGCCGGCAATGTGACCGTCATGCCTGCGGGAGCCACCGAGGACGCGCGGGCCGGAACGGTCAGAGTGACGGGACCGGTTGCCTCGCCCGACACGGTGAACGTCTCAGCGTTGTCTTCCACCGCGGACGTGGGCTTCGCGGCTGGTACGTCGGTCACGGTGACGGCGATGTCCTGGGTCGCCTTCATCTCCCGGTCGCCGGTACCACTCGTCGCCTCCACCGTCACGTTGTAGACGTTGTCGGTGTTCGCGTCGGTTGGCGACTCGTAGTCTGGGGCGTCGGCGAAGGTGAGCGCGCCGGTGGCCTCCACGATGGAGAACTTCGCTCGGTCCGCGCCGCCGCTGATGGCGTAGCCCGTGATGCTGTCCTGAGTGTCCGGGTCCGACGCTTGTACCGTCACTACCGTCGTCTGGTTCTCCGCCACACTGACCGCCGCGCTGCTGGTGAAGCTGGGCGCCGCGTTAGCCGCCGCCGTGCTCCCGCTGCCCGATTCCGACCATTCCCCCGTACCTTCGTCGTTCGTGGCCTGCACCTGCACCTGGTAGGCGCTGTCCGCGTCCAGGCCCGAGATGGTGGCGGTTGTGACCGTGCCGCTGTGGGCGTGGGCGCTCCACTCGCCGCTCGTTCCCTTCCGGTACTGCACGTCGTAGTCGCTGATCTCCGGCCCGCTGTTGCTGGGCGCCGTCCAGTTCACCACCAGGCTGCTCGCGGTGGCGGCGCCGAACGTGGGCGCGTCCGGCTTGCCCGGCGCCTCATTCACGTCGGTCACGCTGACCGTCACCGTGATAGTGGCGTCGATC
>JAPOQV010000067.1 GCA_026710565.1 Spirochaetaceae bacterium
CAGCCGGCCGCGCGCCCGGGCGCCCAGCGACGCAAGCCCCATGGGCGGCCCCCTGCCGCGGTCGCCGGTTCCCAGGCTGGGATCGACGATGATCGGCAGGTGCGACAGCGCCTGCACGGCCGGCACCGCCGACAGGTCCAGGGTGCTGCGGGTTGCGGTCTCGAAGGTGCGGATGCCGCGCTCGCACAGGATCACGTCTTCGGCGCCGTTGGCCAGCAGGTATTCCGCCGACATGAGCAGGTCGCGGACCCTGGCGCCCATGCCGCGCTTGAGCACTACCGGCTTGCCAAGGGCGCCCACGCGCCGCAGCAGGTCGAAGTTCTGCATGTTGCGCGCGCCGATCTGCAGCACGTCGACCAGCCCGGCCATCTCCGCCAGGTGGTCGGGCGACGACGCCTCCGATACCACCGGCATCCCATGGCGGTCCCCCGCCTCGCGCAGATAGCGCAGGCCCTCCAGCCCCAGACCCTGGAAGGAGTACGGCGAGGTGCGCGGCTTGACTGCCGCGCCGCGCAGCAGCACTGCCCCGGACTCCGCCACCAGCGCCGCGCACTCCATGATCTGTTCACGGCTCTCCACCACCGACGGGCCGGCGATCACCGCAATGCGCTGACCGCCGATGCGGATGGGGCCCACGGACACGACCGTGTCGGCGCGCCGCGCCTCCCGGGAGGCCAGCTTGTAGGGTTTGGAGATCGGCAGCACCTGCTCGACTCCGTCGATCGCCTCGTACTCGTGGGGATCGGTCACCCGCGGACCGACGGCCGCCAGCACGGTGCGCTCGCCGTCCTCGATCTGTCGCACCGTGAATCCGTGCTCCTGAAGCTCGCGGCGTACTGCCTGCTGGCGGGACTCGGAGATGCCGTGCGCCAGAACGACTACCATGAAACGGGGATTATCCACGACGGCGCGCGTGTTCCGCCAGTGCTGAGCCGGTCCCGGCGCTGGCGCCTCGAATCCGAGGCTCCTATACTGGAGCATGCGCAAACTGCTGGTGCAGTACGTCAAGGACCTGACGGCCGGCCGCCTGGCCTCCGGATTCGAGCACTCCGCGCGCGTCTACCATTTGGCGCGGGAGATCGGTGAGGGCATGGACTACGACGACGACGTCCTGCACGCCGCCTGCTTCCTGCACAACATCGAGACGCCGGCGCGCGGGGCCGGTGCCGCCACGGACCGGGCGCGGGTGCTGCTGAGCGAGGTCGGCTTCGACGTGAGCAAGGTCAACGCCGTATGCGACGCGATCGCCGAGCACGCCCCGGGTTCGCAGCCGGAGGCCCTTGAGGCGAAGCTGCTGTACGACGCCAACCTGCTGGACACCATCGGCGCGGTGGGATTCGCCCGCCTGTCGATCGGTGCGTTCTTCTGGCATCACCTGAAGACCATGGAAGAGGTCCTGGCGTTCCTTCGCGAGCGCCTTGCGCACTCGGAGCGGTTCTGTTTCGAGGTCTCGGCGCAGATGGCGAAGAAGAAGCTTGCCTTCATGCGCCACGCCGTCGACCAGTTCGAGGCCGAGCTGGCGCTCTGACGGCCGATCCCGAATCACAGGCAGGGCAACACCCATCATGCAACCACCGAGTTCGAGAGCGCCGGCCGATTTGCACCCGCTGGAGGCGGCAGCGCTCCGTGAGGTGCAGCCGGGCGAGGACTACACGCCGGAAGCGCTGGCCACGGCGGCCGGCCTGGTCCTGGGCCAGATCAACCAGGTCATTTCCTGGCTCACCGGCAAGGGCTGGCTGGCCGAGACGCGCCGCGTCAGCGAGGTCGAGCACGACCTGACCGAGCTGGGCCGCTCGTACCAGCGCGACGGCATGCCGGAGGAGCGAATCCTCCGCCAGCTCGAAGGCGGGCCGCTGACCCTGCCGGAACTGGCCGACCGCACGGCGCTGGAGCAGCGCGAGGTTGGGTCGGCGTTCGGCGCACTGGCGCGCGCCCGGGCCGTGCGGATGGACGATCAGAAGCGCGCCGCGGCGATCGGCGACCCGCCGGCGACGCTGGCGACCGCCCGCCGCCTGCTGGACGCCGCGAGCAGCGGCCCATTGCAGGAGTCGGCCCTTGCGGACGGGGACCGGGAGGTGCTCGCGACCCTCAGCCGCCGGCGCGGGGCGCGCGGGCCGTTCCGGGCGAGCGACCGGGAGACGGTCTTCTACCGCCTGACCGGGCAGGGCGCGCAGGTCGCGGCGGCGCTCGCTGCCGGTCCGGCCGTCGCGGACGAGGCCATCGGCGTGCTGACCCCGGAGATCCTGGCGTCCGGCGCCTGGCGGGAGCGAGGCCTGAGGCCCTACAACGTGGAGACCCCGCCGAACCGGGTGCTGTTCGGCCGCCACAACCCGTATGCCACCTTCCTGGACGATCTCAAGGACAAGCTCGTCTCGCTTGGTTTCCAGGAGTTCGACGGGCCGCTGGTGGAGACCGAGTTCTGGAACTGCGACGCGCTGTTCATGCCGCAGTCGCATTCGGCGCGCGACATCCACGACGTGTTCTACGTCAGGGAGCCGACCCACACCGCCTCGATCCCGGAGCGATTCCTGGACCCGGTGGCCGACGCCCACGAGCGCGGCGGACGGACCGGCAGCCGCGGCTGGGGCTACCGCTTCGACCGCGACTTCACGCGCCGGCTGATCCTGCGCAGCCAGGGGACGGTGCTGTCGGCAAAGGCGCTCACCGGCGCCGAGGTGCCGGGCAAGTACTTCGGGGTGGTGCGCTGTTTCCGCTACGACGACGTGGACGCCACCCACCTGGCCGACTTCTACCAGACCGAAGGGATCGTCCTGAGCGAGCGGGCCAACCTGCGTTCGCTGCTGGGCCTGCTGGAGCTGTTCGCCAGGGAGGTGGCCAAGGCGACGGAGGTTCGCTTCGAGCCCGGCTACTTTCCGTTCACGGAGCCGTCGGTGGAGCTGTGGGTCAAGCACCCGCAGCTCGGCTGGTTCGAGCTGGGCGGAGCGGGCATCTTCCGCCCCGAGGTGTGCGATCCGATGGGCGTGGACGTGCCGGTGCTGGCGTGGGGGCTGGGCATCGACCGCATGGCGCTGCTGTCGCTGGGGCTGGACACGGTGCGGGAGCTGTTCTCGGAGGACCTCGAGCGCGTGCGCACGCGCGCCGCCGCGGCAGCCGGCGGGCGGGCGTAGGCATGCCCAAGATCGACGTGGCCGACCGCCTGCTGGAGCGGTTCCTGGGCCGGCCGATCGACGACACGGAGCTGGAGCCGCTGCTGTCCTGCGCCAAGGCGGTGCTGGACGAGCGCGACCTGGATGCCGGCGTCCGCCACATCGAGCTCAACGACACCAACCGGCCCGACCTGTGGTCCACCGCCGGCCTGGCACGGCAGCTCCGCGCCCGGCTGGGCGAGCCGCTGCCGTCCTACGACTGTTTTTCCGAGCCGGGGGCTCCCCTCCCGGCGGAGGAACGCGTCATCGAGGTCGACGCGGGGCTGCAGTCGATACGTCCCTACATCGTCGGCTTCCAGGCGAGCGGGCCCGCGGTGGGAGAGGCCCTGCTGGTCGACCTGATCCAGACGCAGGAGAAGCTGTGCTGGAGCTTCGGCCGCAAGCGGCGGTCGATCGCCATGGGCGTCTACCGGGCCGGCCGTATGCGCTACCCGATCCGCTACGTCGCCGCCGATCCGGATGCCACCTCGTTCGCGCCCCTGCCTGCCGATGAGCAGCCGCCGCGGGAGATGAGCCTGCGCCAGGTGCTCGCCGGCCATCCCAAGGGGGTGGAGTTCGGCCCCATCATCGCCGGGTGCGACCGGTTTCCCTTTCTGGTCGATGCGGGCGGCGATGCGCTGAGCATGCCGCCGGTCATCAACAGCGCCGGGCTGGGGGCGGTCACGCCTGCCGACGACGACCTGTTCGTCGAGGTGACCGGCACCGATCTCAGCCACCTGATGCTGGCCGCCGGGGTCATCGCCTGCGACCTGGCCGATGCCGGCTTCCGCATCCATCCGGTCGCCACCAGGTACCCGTACGACACGCCGTTCGGGCGGGAGGTGACCGCGCCGCTGGCGTTCCAGGAGCCGGTTCGCGTCGAGCTGTCCTACGTGGGGCGGCTGCTCGGCGAGCCGGTGGCGGCCGGCGACGCGCTGGACTCCCTGCGGCGCGCCGGCGTCGCGGCGGCGGTATCCGGCGAAACCCTGACGGTGCGTCCGCCGCCGTTCCGAAACGACTTCCTGCATCCCGTGGACGTGGTCGAGGAGGTGGTGATCGGCCGCGGCCTCGATACGTTCCGCCCGACGCTGCCTGAGGATTTCACGGCCGGCCGGCTTACCGACGTCGAGCTGTTCAGCCGCCGCGCGCGGGCGCTGATGGTGGGACTGGGGTACGAGGAGCTGATGGTCAGTTACCTCGGCTCGGAACGCGACCACGTCGACCGGATGCGCTCCGCCGGCGACCCGGAGCTGGACGGACAGGTGCTGCGCATCGCCAACCCGATCTCGGAGAGCTATGCGGTGGTGCGCGCCTCCAGCCTGCCCAGCCTGCTGCGCTGCGAGGCGGCCAGCGCGCACGCCGTCTACCCGCACCGCCTGTTCGAGGTGGGCAAGATCGCCCGCCGCGACGCCGAGGACGATTCCGGTACGGTTACGCGCACCCATCTGGGCTTCCTGATCGCGGACGGGGCGGCCGGCTTCAACGACGTCAACGAGCACCTGGCCGGGTTGCTCTACTACCTGCGCATCCCCTACCGGCTGCGCGCGTGCGCCGATCCCCGGTTCGCGCCGGGACGCGCCGCGGATGTGCTGGTCGGCGCGGACGATACGCGTGCCGGTGTGATCGGCGAGGTGCACCCGGAGGCGCTGGCGTCGTGGGCGATCCAGGTGCCGTGCGCCGCCTGCGAGCTGGAGCTGGAGACGCTGGGGGCGGCCGCCTCCTGACTAGTACCCCATCAAACTGTAGTTTGGGGGTGCGTGCAACGCGACTCGACCTCGTGCGCGCTGTTCCAGCGCGCTTGAAGCTCGTGGAGCCACCTATGGTGACCCGTCGACCTCAGTTTGATGGGGTACTAGCTGCCTGCGCGGGCGATCGGGAACCGGCGGCCGGGGCCGAAGGCGCGCGGTGACAGCTTGATCACGGTCGCGGCCTGGCGCCGCTTGTGCTCGGAGCGCGCCACCATCTGCAGGATGCGCCCGACCAGCTCGGGCTCGAAGCCGGCGGCGGCGATCTGCTCGGGATCCTCGCTGTCCTCGACATAGCGCCGCAGGATCGCGTCCAGCACGTCGTACGGCGGCAGCGAATCGCTGTCGAGTTGCCCCGGACGCAGCTCCGCCGACGGCGGCTTGTCGACGGTCGCCTGCGGGATGACCGGGCCGTCGTCGTTGATGCGGCGGGCAAGCGCGTATACCTGCGTCTTCCACAGGTCGCCGATCGGCGCCAGCGCGCCGGCCATGTCGCCGTACAGGGTGGCGTAGCCGGTGGCCAGCTCGCTCTTGTTGCCGGTGGCCAGGGCCAGGGCGCCGGTCTTGTTCGCGAACGCCATCACCAGCGTGCCGCGGATGCGCGCCTGCAGGTTCTCCTCCGCCGTGTTGGGAGGGCGGCCGGCGAAGACCGGCCCCAGCGTGTCCAGGTACGCCGCGAACGCCGGCTCGATCGACAGCGCGTGGAACTCGATCCCGAGCGCGCACGCCAGGTCCTCCGCATCGCGTCGGCTGCCGGCCGACGAGTAGCGCGACGGCAGTGCGAAGGCGGTGACGCGCTCGGGGCCCAGTTGGCGCGCGGCGACGGCGGCCACCACCGCGGAGTCGATGCCGCCGGAGATCGAAAGGCAGACGCGGTCGTGGCCGGTCTTGGCCAGGTAGTCGCGCAGGCCGATGCCGATCGCGGCTTCGACCTCCCGGTAGTCGTCCGTGGCAGGGGCGGCGCCCCCGGTCGAGTCGGTGTCGACCACGGCCACGTCCTCCCGGAACCCGGGCGACCGGTGGATCAGCCGGCCGCCGGTCGCGCACGCCATGGACTGCCCGTCGAAGATGAGCCCGTCGTTGCCCCCGACCGCGTTGGCGTACAGGACCGGGCAGCCGCCGGTGGCCGCCACCCGCGCCAGCAGCGCGGCGCGGAGCGCCGGTTTGCCGAGGTGATAGGGCGATGCCGACGGCGCCAGCATCAGCGTCGCGCCGGCGCGCGCCTGCTCGGCGACCGGGTCGCGCGCGTAGGCGCCGGAGGGATCGGGGTCCGACTCCCACCAGATGTCCTCGCAGATGGTCAGCCCCAGCCGCTCGCCGGCGAACGGCACGGGCCGGCAGGCGGCGGCCGGCTCGAAGTAGCGCGCCTCGTCGAACACGTCGTAGGTGGGCAGCAGGCTCTTGGCCTGCGAGCCGACCACGGCGCCGCCGGCAAGCAGCGTGGCGACGTTGTGCAGCGCCTTGCCCACACCGGTGCGGTTGGGAGCGACGTGGCCTGCCACCACGCCGAGCCCCGGCGGCAGCAGCCGGCGCAGCCGATCGACGGCGTGGAGGTTGGCCGTCACGAACGACCGGTGGTCCAGCAGGTCCATCGGCGGGTAGCCGCACACCGACAGCTCCGGGCAGACCATCAGCGTGGCGCCGCGGACTCGCGCCGCCTGCGCGGCGTCAACGATGCGGTCGACGTTGCCGGCGAAGTCGCCGATGGTCGGGTTGATCTGGGCCAGGGCGATCCGCACGACCCCTCCTGTTCCGCGAGCTTGCTACCCCAGAGACGACTCGAACGTCCGACCCACGGTTTAGGAAACCGTTGCTCTATCCACCTGAGCTACTGGGGCACGTGCGCCGCACGGCGCCGCATCAAGTTACACCGCCCGGGCACGGACGGCGAGTCCCGAGCCCGACGGCCAGCGCTCCCGGTTGCGGCTGGAAGCACGCCCGGCGTACCCAGGCGCCGATGCCGGCGTCGCGCAGCCGCCGCTCGATCCCGGCCAGCTCCGCCTCCGGGGCCGGCTCGGTGACGACCCGGATCCGGTCCCCGAACGGCTCCAGGGTGGCGGGTATGTCCCGGACTCGCAGCCGGTGGAGCAGGTCGCGGGCGTTGTCCGGGATGCTGAACGACCCGACTTGCAGCAGGTACCACGTCGGCGGCGGCGCACGCAGAACCTGCAGGCGCACCCGGGCGACGCCGGACCGCAGCATCCCCAGCTCGCGGGCGGCGCCCAGGGACAGGTCGATGATGCGGTCGGCCACGAACGGACCGCGGTCATTGATGCGGACCTCGACGCTTCCGCCGCCGCCCGTCAGGGAGACTCTCACCAGGGTGTCGAACGGCAGGGTCGGGTGCGCGGCGGTCAGCGCGAACATGTCGAACGGCTCGCCGCTCGCGGTCGGCCGGCCATGGAACTGCCAGCCGTACCAGGAGGCGAAACCGGTGGTGACCGTGGGGAATGGTGCCGGCGCGGACGGTGCCGGCGCGGCGGTGAACGATACCGGCATCGGCTCCTGCGCGGAGGCTCCGGCGGCGCTCAGCGCGAGCAGCGCCAGGAGGATGGCGTACATCCACTTGATTATCGACTCCGGGATCCGCAAATTGAGGCCGGCGATGAGCGGCGATGTGCGTGCGGCCCTGGACGCGGAGCGTCCCCTGCAGGTGGTCGGCGTGATCAACGCCTATGCCGCGGTACAGGCGCAGTCGGCCGGATTCCGGGCGCTCTACCTGTCCGGCGCGGGCGTGGCCAACGCCGGATTCGCGCTGCCCGACCTGGCGATGACCGGCCTGGGCGACGTGCTGGAGGACACCCGCCGGATCACCGGCGCCGTGCCGCTGCCGCTGCTGGTGGACGCCGACACCGGCTGGGGCGAGGGCCTTGCCATCGGCCGCACCGCCCGCGAGCTGGCGCGCGCCGGCGCCGCCGCCATGCACCTGGAGGACCAGGTGCAGACCAAGCGGTGCGGGCACCGCGGCGGCAAGCAGCTCGTGGCGGCCGACCTGATGCAGGAGCGGATCGCTGCGGCCGCCGACGGCCGGCCCGACGAGCGTTTCGTGGTGATGGCGCGCACCGACGCGCTGGCGGTCGAGGGTCTGGAATCGGCGGTGGAGCGGTGCGGGCGCTACGTGGAAGCCGGAGCGGATATGATCTTCTTCGAAGGCGCCACCGCGCTCGAGCAGTTCGGCCGCGTGGCCGAGGCGGCGCGGGTGCCGGTGCTGGCCAACATCACCGAGTTCGGAAAGACGCCGCTGTGGACGCGCGAGCAGCTCGCGGCGGCCGGCGTGGCGCTGGTGCTCTACCCGTTGTCCGGGTTCCGCGCCATGGCCAAGGCGGCGGCCGGCGTGTTCGCGACGATCCGCCGAGACGGCACCCAGAGGGAGACGATCACGCAGATGCAGACACGTGCGGAACTGTACGAGACATTGGACTACGAGCGCTACGAGGCGCGCGCGGACGCGATCCTGGCCCGGGCGGAACAGGCCCGGAACGGCAACCGTGGCTGAGGCGAGCGCCGGTCTGAGCGGCGTGGTCGCCGGCCGGTCGGCGATCGCGACCGTCGGCAAGGGCCACGGCCTGCGCTATCGCGGCTACGCGATCGAGGAGCTGGCGGGCGGCGCCTGCTTCGAGGAGGTGGCACACCTGCTGATCCACGGCGAGCTGCCGGCGGCGGCGGAGCTCGACGCGTACCGGGAGCGGCTGGCTGCGCGCCGGGACCTGCCGGAGGCGATCCGCGACATCATGCAGCGGCTGCCCGGCCATGCCCATCCGATGGACGTGCTGCGCACCGGTTGCTCGGCGCTGGGCGCGGTCGCCCCGGTCGTGGATAACGCCGCCATGGTGGACGCGGCCGACACCCTGCTGGCGCAGTTGCCGACCGTCATCGGCGCATGGCGCGGCGCCGCCGCGGATGGTGCCGGCGCCGGGTCGCTCGCCGCCCACACCCTGGTCCAGCTCGGCGCCGGGCCGGTGACGCCCGAGGCCGAGCGCACCCTGGATGTCGCCATGACCCTGTATGCCGAGCACGAGTTCAACGCCTCCACCTTCGCGGCGCGCACGGCGGCCTCCACCCTCACCGACTTCCACTCCGCGATCACCGCCGCCATCGGCACGCTGCGTGGGCCGCTGCACGGCGGCGCCAACGAGGCGGCGCTCGACCTGATCCGCTCCTTCGACGATCCGGACGCGGCGGAGGAAGGCATCATGCGGGCGCTGGTGGAGAAGAGGCTGATCATGGGGTTCGGCCACCGCGTCTACCGCGACGGCGATCCCCGCTCGCCGATCATCGAGGCGTGCGCGGCGCGCCTGGTGGCCGCGCACGGCGGCGCAGAGATGCTGGCGATCGCGCGTCGCATCGAGGCGGTGATGCGGAGGGAGAAGGGCCTGTTCCCGAACCTGGACTTCTACAGCGCCGTGGTATTCGACCAGCTCGGCATCGAGCAGCGCCTGTTCACGCCCGTGTTTGTGATCGCCCGCCTGACCGGCTGGGCCGCGCACGTCATCGAGCAGCTTGCCGACAACAAGTTGATCCGCCCCACCGCCGACTACATCGGCCCCGACGACCGCCCTTTCGTGCCGCTCTCGGAGCGGTAAGGGCTGCGTGGGCGTCGGCGAGGTGCGTTACCGGTGGAGGGCTGCGTGACCGCATGTCCCGGTGCCGGAGTCACTCATTGAGCGCCAGGTGGACGATCACCGGCAGCGCGACGCCGGCGGGCAGCGTGCCGGTCAGGCGCAGCCAGCCGCCGAAGTGGCGGAGGCGCGCGAACGCGGTCGGTCCCGGCGCGCTCGGCAGCGCGATCTCCGTGCCCTCGTCGGCCCAGTGGATGCCGTCCGGCGCGATCTGCACGCGGGCGACCGCACCGGCGGGAGCCTCGCCGTCGATGAGGCGGATGAAGAAGATCGCCTCGCGCGCCCATGCCGACTCGTACGGCTCGGTGGCGAACTCACCTTCCCAGGTGGTGCCCAGCTCGATCGCCGCGGTGTGACTCTGCCTCATCGTTCCTCTCCCCTCACGTGGCCGTGGAGACCGCGACGCTGTCCACGTACAGGAACGCGCGCGAGGCGGCGTCGCTCTCCACGAAGAACGCGACGTTCAGCATCGACCACAGGTTGGGCATCGCCGGCAGCCGCATCGGCTCGATGCCGGCCACGTCCAGGTCGCGCTCGTTGCACCGGAAGCCCAGGAAGCGCATGCCGGCCAGGTCGAAGTCCATCCGCAGGTAGTACCAGTTGTGCTTGGTGGCGATCTCGTTGTAGCAGAGCCGCTGGCCGCCGCCCGGGATGTCGGCCCAGTTTCTGGACTTGAAGTGGAAGTGCGACCAGGTCTTGCCGCGGGTGCCGATGTCGTGGAGCGGCTCGCGCTCGTTCTTGTGCTGCCAGCGCTCGGCGCGCCGGCCCTCGAAGGCGTTGAGGTAGCGGATATGCGGCATGACCCGTAGCGGCTCGGCCGCCTGCCCGTCGGCGTGCTGGAGGTCGAGGAGCACGCCGAACGCGCGCACCGCCGTCTCGCCCAGCTCCAACTCGCTCGCCTCCGGCTTGAAGGTGACGATCGCCTCCACCCGCAGCGGTCCGGCGGTGCGGAAGGTGTAACGCTTGATCGCGGTGCAGAAGGTGCCGGGCTTGGCGCGCGTGGCCAGCTTCAGCGCGTAGGCGCCACCGATCCCTCCCGAGGTGCCGGCGTCCCACATGGTCAGGTTGCTGAGCATCGGCGGGCGCATGTCCATGTACTCCGGCAGCATGGCGTCGACGCGGTCCTCGTAGTTGCCGATCAGCGCGCCCCAGCCGTTCACGCCGTCGTTGAAGTCGTCGTAGAACAGCAGCCGCTGCAGCGGCTCGAACGAGCCCAGGGTCGTGTGTGCCTGCATGCCGGCACTGTCTCACACCCGCTGCCGCGCGTGAACCGCGCTGCAAAGAGATCGAGAGGACAGCGCGCCCGGTTTGCCCGATCCACGGCGGCTGTGATAGGGTTCATATGACCACATCAATCGATACGGTTGGGAAGAATGATACGGGAAGCCAGCGCGATGGCCGTGCGGCAGCATCTGGGCGAATTGCTGAACGAGGTCCAGTACCGGAGGGGGAAGATCGTCGTTACCAAGGCGGGCAGGCCGGTTGCCGCGCTGGTCGACATCGCGATGTTCGAGCGGTTGCGCAAGCTGGACGAGGAATTCGACCGCATGCGGGGCGAAATCGCGCAGGCGTTCGCCGATACGACCGAACGCGACGTCCAGGCTCTGACCGATGAGGCCGTTGAGGCGGCGCGCCGACACCGCGGCGCCTGATGAAGGTCGTGCTCGACACGAACGTGTTGCTGTCAGGCCTGATGGCCCCGAAGGGAGTGCCGGGAAGGATCGTCGCCGCGTGGATCGACGCGCAGTTCGAGCTCGTGATGTCGCTCGCGCAGGTCGGTGAAGTCGCTCGGGTCCTGGCGTATCCGAAGATCCGTGACAGGCTGTGCTGGGACCAGGAGCGAATCGAGAGCTTCATCAAGCAGCTTCATGTTCGAGCCGAGGTGATCGACCTCGCCTCGACGGTGGCGGAGGTGCCGCGGGATCCCAAGGACTCCCCCGTGCTGGCACCGCTGGTGGCAGCGAAGTCTGACCTCCTGGTGACCGGGGACGACGATCTCCTGGCGCTGCGCAGCCGCCATCCGATCGAGACGCCGACGGAGTTCGGGAGTCGTCTCTGAAGAAGTCACTGAAGAACAGGTGCATCGCATGAGGCCCGATGAAGTCCTGGAGCGGCTGGGCGCCTTCGCGGGCGAGCCGCCGCCGTTCCCTCAAGCAGCCCACGATGGCGCCCGTCTGTGTTTGCTGGATGCGCTGGGCTGCGCGGCTCTGGCGCTGCGCCACCCCGCCTGCACGCGCCTCCTGGGACCTTTCGTGCCGGGTCAGGACGATGATGTGCCCGGCGGCGCGCGGGTGCCGGGCACGGCTCTGGCGCTGGACCCGATCCAGGCGGCGTTCAACACGTCGGCGCTGATCCGCTGGCTGGACTACAACGACACGTGGCTGGCGGCGGAGTGGGGGCACCCCTCCGACAATATCGGGGCGCTGCTGGCGGTGGCAGACTACCTGTGCCGTGGCGGGCAGCGACGCGTCACGATGCGCGAGTTGGAGTCGCTGATCATTCGCGCCTACGAGATCCAGGGAGTGCTGGCGATCGACAACAGCTTCAACAGGGTGGGCTTCGATCACGTGCTGCTGGTGAAGCTGGCCTGCGCGTGCACGGTCACTGCCCTGCTCGGCGGCGACGCGCAGGCGGTGGCGGCGGCCGCGTCGCAGGCGCTGGTCGACGCCGGCCCGCTGCGCACGTACCGCCACGCGCCGAACACCGGGTCGCGCAAGTCCTGGGCGGCCGGCGATGCCGCCGCGCGCGGCGTGCAGCTCGCCTACCTGACCATGCGCGGCGAGCCCGGCTACCCGCGCGCGGTAGAGGCGCCGCGCTGGGGCCTCGACGCGGTGCTGCTGCGCGGGCGACCGTTGCGCTGCGGGCCGCTGGCCAGCCACATCGTCGAGCACGTGCTGTTCAAGGTCGACTTCCCCGCGGAGTTCCACGCGCAGACCGCGGCCGAGGCGGCGATCGCCCTGCATCCGCGGGTACACGACCGGCTGGACGAGATCGAGCGCATCGACATCCGCACCCAGGAAGCGGCGGTGCGGATCATCGACAAGACCGGCCCGCTGGCCAACCCGGCCGACCGCGATCACTGCCTGCAGTACATCGTCGCGGTAGGACTGCTGGCCGGCGAACTGACCGACCATCACTATGAGGACGAGTTCGCCCGCGATCCGCGTATCGACCGGCTGAGGTCTATGATGCGGGTGGCCGAGGAGCCCGCGTACAGCATGGGCTACCTGGACCCGGCCGAGCGCTCGATCGCCAACGCCGTGCAGGTGCACTACCGCGACGGCACTGCCACGGACCCCTTCGAGGTGGTCTACCCGATCGGCCACCCGCGACGGCGGGCGGAGGCGCTGCCGCGGCTGCGGCGCAAGCTTCAGGCCAACCTGGCGACGGCGTTCGATGCGGAGCAGGTCGAGCGGATCGTGGCCTGGTTCGACGACGGCGCCGCGCTCGCGGACATGACCGTGTCGGACTTCATGGACGCCTTGGTAGCCGAGCGATGACCCCGACGGGAGGAGACGAATGCACGTACTGATCACCGGTTCGGCCGGCACGCTGGGCCGGGTGCTGGTCGCCGGTCTGGCCGAGCGGCACCGGCTGCGCGGCTACGACCTGCAGCGCACGGCCGGCGTCGAGGAATCCGTGGTCGGCGACCTCGGTGACCTGGAGGCGCTCACCCGGGCGGCCGACGGGGTCGACGGCTTCATCCACCTGGGCGCGGTGGTTGGCGGCGCGCACCGCTGGGAGGACGTTCTGTCGGCCAACATCGTCGGTGTGCGCAACGCGCTGGAGGCGTCGCGCCGCGCCGGCGTGCGGCGCTTCGTGTTCGCCAGCCGCGCCGGCCTCGTCGAGCGCTATCCGCGCAAGCAGACGCGTACGGTGGATCTGCCGACGCGGCCGGTCGACGACTACTCGGTCAGCAAGGCGTTCGGCGAGCAGCTCGGCCACCGCTACCATGCCGAGTTCGGGATCGAGTTCGTGGCGGTGCGCATCGGCAACTTCCGCGCCGACCGGACCGACACGCGTCATCCCCACGAGCTCAGCCACGGCGACGCGGTGCGGGTGTTCGAGGCGGCGCTCACCCACCCCGGCGGGGGGTTCGAGATCGTCTTCGGCGTCTCCGACGCGGTTTGGCCGCTGTACGACCTTGACCACGGGCGCCGCACCATCGGCTACCACCCACAGGACCGCTGCGACATCACCGAACAGGCGGACACATCGCCGCGCTTCCGCGACTGACGTGCCGCCGGCCCAGGCGGCCGGGTGAGCCGGTCGGCCCGCCGGATGGCGGCGCGCCATCCGGCTGACGAAGGAGCCGGGACGCTAGGCGGCGATCATCCCGTGCGGGTCGATCACGAACTTGGTCGCCGCTCCCTTGTCGAAGTCCTGATAGCCGTTCGGGGCGTCGTCCAGGGAGATGACCTGCGCGTTGACCGCCTCCGCGATCCTGACCTTGTCGTACAGGATCGCCTGCATGAGCTGGCGGTGGTAGCGCATCACCGGGCACTGGCCGGTGGTGAAGTGATGGGACTTGGCCCAGCCAAGGCCGATGCGGATCCCCAGGTTGCCGATCTTGGCGTTGTCGTCCACGCCGCCCGGATCGCCGGTCACGTACAGGCCGGGAATGCCGATGCCGCCGCCGGCGCGGGTCACTTCCATCACCGAGTTGAGCACCGTCGCCGGCTGCTCGACGGCGGAGTCCTTGCCGTGCCCGCGCGCCTCGAAGCCCACGCAGTCGACCGCCTGGTCGACCTCCGGCTCGCCGACGATCTCCGCGATCTGCTCACCCAGGGATGCGTCCCGGGTCAGGTCGACGGTCTCGCAGCCGAAGCTCCGCGCCTGCGCCAGCCGCTCGGAGATCAGGTCGCCGACGATCACCACCGCGGCGCCCAGCAGTTGACAGGAGTGCGCGCACGCCAGGCCGACCGGTCCGCCGCCGGCCACGTAGACGGTCGACCCCGGGCCGACGCCTGCGGAGAACGCGCCGTGGAAGCCGGTGGGGAAGATGTCCGACAGCAGCGTCAGGTCCTTGATCTTGGCCATGGCCACGTCGCGCTCGGGCAGCCTCAACAGGCTGAAGTCGGCATACGGCACCATCACGTACTCGGCCTGGCCGCCGACCCAGCCGCCCATGTCGACGTATCCGTAGGCGGCGCCGGGGCGGGCCGGATTCACGCTGAGACAGATGCCGGTCTTGGTCTCCTTGCAGTTGCGGCAGCGGCCGCAGGCGATGTTGAAGGGGACGCTGACGATGTCGCCGACGCCGATGAACTCGACGTCGCGGCCGGCCTCGATCACTTCGCCGGTGATCTCGTGGCCGAGGATCAGCCCCTCGGGCGCCGTCGTGCGGCCCCGCACCATGTGCTGGTCGCTGCCGCAGATGTTGGTCGATACGATCTTGAGGATCACGCCGTGGTCGCACTTGCGATCGCCGAGCGCCAGCTCGGGAAAGTCGATCGATTGGATCTCGACCACGCCGGGCTTGATGTAGGCTACGCCTCGATTGCTTGCCATCTGAATTCCTCCGGGAATTGGTCGTCGTGAACGGGCCGACTCTACGCCGAGTGAGCCCGACCGGCAACTCCCCAAGAGGTACACTCCGGGCGAGATGTGTACACTTCAGATCAGCGGGCCGCGTTGCGACACCCTCGGACATCCTGGCTTGATCGGGGTGCGGCAACATCCCCGGGCCCCATCACCGAGAACGTCCTCTTTATCACCGAGAACGTCCTCTTTCGGCGACGGATGTGCCAACTTCGCGACGTACAGCCTGCCGCAGAGACGTTGACAGGTTCGTCGGCGGACCTTTAGCTTGAATCTTGGCTTTTGAGCCGCTTCGGCGGTTCTCAGGCGTCCAAATACAGAACGGAGGATCGTTACACATGGTACTCAGGAATCGAGTCATGCCGGCGTTGCTGGCGGGCTTCGCGCTCGTCGCCGGCGGAGCATGGGCTCAGCAATACAACGAAGCGCCGATGCTTCAGGAGATGGTCGCCTCGGGCGATCTGCCGCCGGTGGGCGAGCGGCTGCCGGAAGATCCGCTGGTGGTCGAGCCGGTCGATTCGGTCGGCGAGTACGGCGGCACGTGGCGCCGCGCCTTCAAGGGGATCAAGGACTTCCACGCCTTCGGCCGCCTCAACTACGAGCCGATGCTGCGCTGGCCGCGCGATCCCAGGGACCCGGTCCAGCCCGGCCTTGCCCGGGAGTGGTCGTGGTCGGAAGACGGCACCGAGCTGACCCTGCACCTGCGCCGCGGGCTCAAGTGGTCGGACGGCACGCCGTTCACGGTCGACGACATCATCTTCTGGTGGGAGGCGATCGAGACCGACACCAACATCACCGCCGCGCCGCACGCGGAGTGGGTGATCGACGGCCAGCCGATGGAGCTTGAGAAGATCGACGACGTCACCATCAAGCTCATGTTCGCCGGCCCCAACGGCTTGGCGGAGACGGTCGGGCTTGCCTTTCACGGCAACCAGTGGCCGCTGGGCTTCGAGCGCTTCGGGTTCTTCGCGCCGCGCCACTACCTGGAGCAGTACCACCCCGCGTACAACTCGGACGTGAGCGACTACCAGCAGTTCGAGGAGAAGGCGTTCGACTTCAACATCGAGCGGCCGGCCATGACGCCCTGGCGGGTGACCGAGTGGGGCGCCGGCGCCACCGAGCTGGTCGCCGACCGCAATCCCTACTACTGGAAGGTGGATGCCGAAGGCAACCAGCTCCCGTACATCGACCGGCTGCACTTCACGCTGGTGGAGGACAACGAGGCGGCCAACCTGCTGGCCATCGCCGGCGAGATCGACATGCAGACCCGGCACATGGATCTCAGCAAGTTCCCGGTCTACCAGCAGAACGCCGAGGCGGGCGAGTACCACACGCTGCTGTGGAGTAACGCCGCCGCGTCGCATGCGACGTTCTTTCCGAATCAGAGCTACGACGATCCCAAGTACCGTGCGCTGATGCAGGAGCTGAAGTTCCGGCAGGCGCTGTCCCTGGCCATCGACCGCGACCTGATCAACGAGGTCGTGCACCTGGGGCTGGGCACGCCGCGCACCGAGTCGGTGGTCAACGACTCGGCGCTCTTCCAGGCTGACATCGAGCTCTACTACGCCGAGTACGACCTGGACCGGGCGGGCGCGCTGCTGGACGAGATCGGCCTGCCGGTGGGCGGCGACGGCGTGCGCACCTTCGCGGACGGCTCGGCGCTGGAGCTGATCGTCGAGGCGGTCGGCACCGCAAACATCGACGCGCTGCAGATCGCCGTCGAGGGCTGGAACGACATCGGCCTGAAGACGGTGCTGAAGACCATGACGCGCGACGTGTACTGGCCGCGCGCCGGGGCGAACGAGGTCATGATCGCCACCTGGGGTACGGACCGCGGCCTGGTGCCGATGGTCGACCCGATCTACCAGTTCCCGTTCGACGAGCGTTCGTGGATGGCTCCGGCATTCGGCACGTGGTACAAGACCGGCGGCGAGCTGGGCGAGGAGCCACCGGCCGAGATGAAGGAGCTGATGGACCTGTACGACGAGTACAAGAAGACCGTGGACTCGTCGGCGCAGCTCGAGATCGCCAGGAAGCTGGTCAGGCTGTCCACCGAGGGGCTCTACACGATCGGCACCGTCGGCATGGCGCCGGGCATCGTCGTCGTCAAGGACAACTTCAAGAACGTGATGGAGGAGTTCACGGCCGACTGGCTCATCATGTCCCCGGGGACCCAGGATCCGAGCCACTACTACTTCGACCAGTCGTAGCGTCCGCACCGCGGGCGCGATGGCAGCGGGATGCGGGTGTGGAAGACGCGGTTCTTCCGCGCCCGCGGCGCCCGCTGCTCCGGCCCGATAGTCAGGAGTAGCCCTTCCCATGCTCGCCTACGTCGTGCAGCGGGTGCTGGCGATCATCCCGCTGCTGCTGTTCGTATCCATCATCACCTTCGTCATCATCCAGTTGCCGCCGGGAGACTTCTTCACCTCGCTGCAGGCCGAGATCGCCGAGACCGGCGGCGGCCAGGACGCCCGCACGATGGAGGCGCTCCGCAAGCAGTACGGGCTGGACCGGCCGCAGTACATCCAGTACCTGAAGTGGGTCGTCGGCTTCCTGCGCGGCGACTTCGGGTGGTCGCTGGAGTGGAACAGTCCCGTGTGGCCGCTGGTCGCCAGCCGGCTGGGATACACCGTCCTGCTCGGCGGCCTGTCGCTGGCCTTCACGATGATCATCGCCATACCGATCGGCATCTACACCGCCACGCACCAGTACGCGCTCAGCGACAACCTGCTGTCGTTCGTGGGCTTCGTGGGGCTGTCCCTGCCCGGCTTCCTGCTGGCCCTGGGCTGGATGTTCTTCGGCGCCCTGGTGCTGCGCATCGACGTCTGGGGAACGCTGTCGCCGGAGATGGAGAACGCCCCCTTCAGCATCGCGAAGGCCGCGGACTACCTCAACCACCTGTGGCCGCCGGCGGTCATCCTGGGGCTGGCCTCGACCGCGCAGCTCCAGCGCATCATGCGCGGCAGCATGCTCGACGTGTTCGGGCAGCAGTTCATCACCACCGCCCGCGCCAAGGGCCTGAAGGAGCGCAAGGTCATCAACAAGTACGGGGTGCGGGTGGCGATCAATCCGCTCATCAGCGTGCTGGCGCTGGAGATCCCGAAGATGATCTCGGAGTCGGCGCTCATCGGCATCGTCATGTCGCTGCCGACCACCGGGCCGCTGTTCCTGCGCGCGCTGCGCACCCAGGACATGTATTTGGCCGGCACCTTCCTGCTGTTCATGACCCTGCTGCTGATGGTGTCCAACCTGATCGCCGACATCGTGCTGGCGCTGGTCGACCCGCGCATCGTCTACGAGAGCGGTTCGGAATGAGCGACCTGGCAGCCAGGTCCGCGGAGCTGTTCAAGCTCTACGAGGAGCTGGAGGACCGGGGCGACGCGGACGATGCCGCCGCCATGGCGTCCCGTGCTGCCGGCGCGCGCTACGCGGCCTCGCAGTGGCGGCTGATGTGGCGGAAGTTCATCCGCAACCGGGCCGCAATCGCCGGCGGCATCGTCATCGCCTGCTTCTACCTGGTCGCGCTGTTCGGCCAGTTCGTTGTCCCCTACGCGCTGGATACCCGGCACCGGAATTACATCTACATGCCGCCGCAGCGCGTGCACTTCTTTCACGACGGCCGCTTCCAACCGTTCGTCTACGCGGTCGAGCGCAGCATCGACCCGAAGACGCTGCTGAAGATCTACGAGCCGGATCGGGAGCACGTCATCCCGTTGCGGTTCTTCGCCGCGGGCGAGCCATACAAGCTGTTCGGGCTGTTCGAGACCGACGTCCACCTGTTCGGCGTGGAGGAGGGGGTCGTGTGCATCCTCGGCACCGACCGTCAGGGGCGGGACATGTTCACCCGCATCGTGCTGGGCAGCCAGATCTCCCTGACCATCGGGCTGATCGGGGTCGCGCTCAGCCTGTTCCTGGGCTCGGTGCTGGGGGTGGCGTCCGGCTACTTCGGCGGCGCGATCGACAACCTCATTCAGCGCATGATCGAGCTGGTCCGCTCGTTTCCGTCGATCCCGCTGTGGATGGCGCTGTCGGCCGCGCTCCCCCTGACGTGGCCGCAACTGCGCATCTATTTCGCGGTCACGCTGATCCTGTCGCTGATCGGCTGGACCTGGCTGGCGCGGCAGTTGCGCGGCAAGGTCCTGTCGCTGCGTTCGGAGGACTTCGTGCTGGCCGCCAAGATGGCGGGCGCGGGCGACCGGCGGGGGATCTTCAAGCACCTGATCCCGGCGACGCTCGGCCACATCATCGTCGTCTCCACCCTGGCCATGCCGAGCATGATCCTGGGCGAAACCGCGCTGAGCTTCCTGGGCCTGGGCCTGCAGCCGCCGCTGACGAGCTGGGGCGTGCTGCTGCAGGAGGCTCAGAACATCCAGTCCATCGCCGTGTACCCGTGGGTATTCACGCCGGCGATCTTCATCGCGGCGGCGATCCTGGCATTCAATTTCCTGGGCGACGGAATGCGCGATGCGGCCGACCCGTACACGAGCTGACCGCCCGGCGGCGCAGTCGGCCGCCACGCCGGACGGCGGGAATCCGCTGCTGCGGATCGAGGACCTGCGCACGCACTTCACGACCCTGGACGGGGTGGTCCGGGCGGTGGACGGCGTGTCGCTGGAGGTGCACCCGGGCGAGACGCTGGGCGTGGTCGGAGAGTCGGGATGCGGCAAGAGCGTCACCGCCTTCTCCGTCTTGCGGCTGCTGCCCCGCCGGACCAGCCGCATCGTCAGCGGCAGGATCCTGTTCGACCGGCGCGACGGCAGCGCGCCGGTGGACATGGCCGAGCTGGACGCCAACGGCGAGCTGATCCGCGACATCCGCGGCAACGAGATCGCCATGATCTTCCAGGAGCCGCTCACGTCGCTGTCGCCCGTGCATACCATCGGCAACCAGATCGAGGAGACGGTGCGGCTCCACCAGGCGGTGGACCGGAACGTGGCGCACGAGCGCGCCGTCGAGCTGATGGAGCAGGTCGGCATCGCCATGCCGGAGCAGCGCCTGGCCGGCTACCCGCACCAGTTCTCCGGCGGCATGCGGCAGCGGGCGATGATCGCGATGGCGCTGTCCTGCAACCCGTCGCTGCTGATCGCCGACGAGCCGACGACCGCCCTCGACGTCACCATCCAGGCGCAGATCCTGGAGTTGATGAAGGCGCTGCAGCGCGATCTGGGCATGGCCATGATGCTGATCACCCACGACCTCGGGGTGATCGCGGAGATGGCGGACCGGGTGGCCGTGATGTACATGGGCAAGGTGGTGGAGGAAGGCGACGTGCGCACGGTGTTCCACCGCCCGCTGCACCCGTACACGGTGGGCCTGATGCGCTCCATCCCGCAGGTCGGCCGGGGCGCGCCGGTGCGCCTTGCGCCGATCCCGGGCAGCGTCCCCGACCCCTTCTCGGTCCCGGCCGGCTGCGCCTTCGCTCCACGCTGTCCGGCCGCCAAGACGGCCGCGTGTGAGGCCGCGGTGGCGCTGCAGGAGGTGGAACCGGCGCACCACGTGCGCTGCACGTTGTACGGGCTGTACGAGGAGAACGGCTGAGCCATGGATCGACCGGACCAGGTGCTGCTGGAAGTCCGCAACCTGAAGAAGCACTTTCCGATCCAGAGGGGCGTGTTTCGGCACACCGTGGGGTACGTCAGGGCGGTCGACGGGGTGGACTTCTCGCTGCGGACCGGAGAGACGCTTGGCCTGGTAGGCGAATCGGGCTGCGGCAAGACCACCACGGGGCGGCTCATCCTGCGGGCGATCGAGGCCACGGACGGGCAGGTGTTGTTCCGCCGCGAAGGCGGCATGACGGACATCACCACGCTGTCGAAGGAGCAGATGACCGCCCTGCGGCGCGAGATGCAGATCATCTTCCAGGATCCGTTCTCGTCGTTGAATCCGCGCATGACCGTCAGCGAGATCGTCGCCGAGCCGCTGGTCATCCACCGCGTCGCCTCCGGTGCGGCGCTCAAGCTCAAGGTGCAGGAGCTGCTGGAGGCGGTCGGCCTCAAGGCCCAGCACATGAACCGCTACCCGTACGCGTTCAGTGGCGGTCAACGGCAGCGCATCGGCATCGCGCGGGCACTGGCGCTGCGGCCGAAGCTTGTCGTCGCCGACGAGCCGGTGTCCGCGCTGGACGTCTCCATCCAGGCGCAGGTCATCAACCTGCTGGAGGACCTGCAGGAAGAGCTCGGCCTGACCTACCTGTTCATCGCCCACGACCTGTCCGTGGTCGAGCACATCAGCGACCGCGTGGCGGTGATGTACCTGGGCAAGATCGTGGAGATGGGCGAGGCGCGGGCGCTGTTCGAACGCCCCCGCCACCCCTACACGGAGGCGCTCCTGTCAGCGATCCCGATCGCCGACCCCGATCACCGCACGGAGCGCATCGTGCTCGCAGGCGACGTGCCCAGCCCGTCCGATCCGCCGCCGGGCTGCAAGTTCCACCCCCGCTGCCGCTACGCGCAGCCGATCTGCTCGCAGCAAGAGCCCGCGCTCACGCCGCTGCCGGACGGCCGAGCGGCGTCCTGCCACTTCGCCGAGGAGCTCGACCTGGCCGGCGTCGCCTGGACCGACGACGGGTCGCGGCCGGCGCCGGCGGTCGGCTGACGCCGGCTCAGCCGGCCGCCAGCCCGGTACCGAGGCGCCGGGCGTACATCGACCGCCTGGAATCACGTCAGACGCGCCGAGTTGACCGATCCGGGCGCGAACATGATTGCATCGTGATACGTATCACCATACGCTGCCAAGGCATTGAAATTCGCTCATCGGGGTCTGCGACGATTGTATGAACGCGGCGACACGCGACGGTTGCCTTCTGAGTTGGCGCCGCGCCTTCGGCGCATGCTGACGGCGTTGGACGAGGCGACGATACCTCGCCACGTTGATCTGCCCGGCTGGAGACTCCATCCACTGAAGGGCGACCGATCCGGGCAATGGAGCCTTCGCGTTTCCGCCAACTGGAGGCTCATCTTTCGGTTCGAAGAAGGCGAAGCGGTAGACGTGGACCTGATTGACTATCACTAGGGAGGCTGCCATGGGTGGCATGTACGATCCCGCACATCCCGGGGAGATCATCCGGGAGGCGGTTACGGCAGAGGGCTGGACAGTGGGCGACGCGGCAGATCGGCTCGGAGTCACGCGGAACACACTCTCACGGGTGCTGAACGGCAAGGCCGGCGTGTCGCCTCGGCTCGCCATCGCTTTGGAGCGCCTCGGCTGGAGCGACGCCGGCCACTGGGTGCGGATGCAGGGAGCTTACGAGTTGGCGCAAGCCCGCAGAGCCGATTCCGCAGCCTGAGGACGATCAAGGAAGATGCTCTTGCCGGTGGCTTGCGGCCCGACGAAGACAGTCAGATCACCGAAGCGGATGTCCGCTTCGGTTACCGGGCCGACGTTGCTCGCCCGTAGCCGGTTCATCGGGTCGAGCGGGCGGATCCGACGAGGCTCATCCCGTGGCGAGCCCCTTGCCGAGGCGCCGGGTGAGCGCCGCGATCGGCACCCACAGGAGCGCGATGATGCCGGCAGCCGCGGCAAGCTGCCACCACACGTCGGCCAGGCCGGCTCCGTTCAGGGTCACTTCGAAGATCGGGTTGATGATCCAGTAGGTGGGCAGCAGCATGGCGATCCACTGCGGCCAGTGCGGGAAGATGTAGAACACGGTCGGGCCCACCAGCAGGAAGCCCGTGCCCTTGATCACGGCGTACAGGGCGGTCGGGTCCTTGCAGGCCGTGCCGTAGACGAGCCCGAGCTGGGCGCACAGGGCCGCGGCCAGCAGCACCACTATCGCCAGCGGCAGCGCCCCGGCGGTCAGTGCGCCGTTCAATCCCAGCGTGACCAGCGACATGACGGCGCCCATCACGAAGCCGGCGATCCCCTTGGCCGCCACCACCTCGCCCAGCCGGGCCGGCGTCACCGCCAGCGCCAGCAGCGTCCCCTGCTCCCGTTCCTGGGTCAGGCTCAGTGCCGGCAGGTAGAGGCCGACGATCATCAGCGCGTACATCACCAGCAGCGGCGTCAGGCGCGCGGCGATGGGCAGCGCGGTCGAGCCCAGGGCGGTGACGACCACCTCGACCGGAGGCTGCGATCCCTCCACCCGGCGGATCAGGTCGAGCGCGGTGACGGCCAGCACGATGCGGTCCGCGGCGCGCGCCTGCCCGCCCACGAACAGCTCCAGCGGCGGGCGTGCGCCCGAGCGCACGCGATCGTCGAATTCCGCCGGCAGCACCAGGCCGGCGTCCAGGTCGTGGGCGGCAAGCCGGCTGCGCAGATCCTCCTCGTCCGCAAGCCGGGTTACCGCGATGCCCTCGGCGTCGGCGAGCGCGGCGGTGACCGCCGAGTCGCCCCGGTCGACTATGCCCAGGCGGGGCTGAGGGTCGAACAGCGATCCGAACACCACCTGGATCAGCACGGTCAGCACGAACGGCACCAGCAACCCGTACACGACCATCGGCGAGCGTGGACCCAGGCGCAGGTCCTTGCCCAGGATGAGCGAGACGCGGCTCAGACTCATTGCAGCATCCTCCTGACGTTCATGCGGGCAGCGCTCATGCGGCCAGCGCTCATGCGCCCAGCACCCGCCGCCTCAGGACGAGCCAGCCGGCCGCGAAGAAGGCGGCCGCCCAGGCGAGCGACAGGCCCAGGTGGCCGGCGGCGTCGGCCCAGCCGGCGCCGTGCGCGGTGACGTTCACCAGCGCCTGCACCAGCGCATGGGTGGGCAGCACCCGTACCCACGGCGAGGCGCTGCCCGGAAACAGGACCGCCATCGCCGGGATCATCATCGGCACCATGAAGATCACGCCGCCGATCAGGTTGGCCATCATGTCACGGCCGATGCAGCCGGCGATCATCGCCGCGCCCGACACCATCGCCGCGCCGGCGACCATCAGCGCGACAAGCAGCAGCGGCTGCGTCGACCACAGGCCGATGGCGGCCAGCAGCACCACGCTCTGCGTGAGCCCCAGTGCCATGCCCGTCAGCCCCTTGGCGACCAGCAGGTCGCCGACCGTGGCCGGGGTTACCAGCACGGCGGTGGCGGTGCCGGCCTGCAGCTCGCGGGAGATCAGCGAAGACATGCCGAGCAGCTCGAAGATCAGGACCATGACCACGACGAGCGGCCGGAACAGCTCGCGGGCGGTCACCTGCGAGCCGACGCGATCCTCGCCCACGACCGTATACAGCTCGCGCGGGTCCGGGAAGCTCACCGGCGGCGGGGAGCCGGCCACCGCGTAGGCCAGCTCGCGCACCAGGGCGGACATCGCCGTGCGCAGCTCGGGCGGCACGCCGGGGTCCACGAGCACTTCCACGGTTGCGCGCCGGCCCGCCTGCAGCGCGTCGAAGAACCCGTCCGGGAACGCCAGGCCGATCGGCAGCCGCACCGCCGTGGCGCCGCGCGGCACGCGTTCGTCCGCGCTCGCCGCCACGACCAGGGAGCCGCCATCCGCACGCCACGCCTTGCGCTCGCCCGCCACCACCGCCCGCAAGTCGGCGGCATCCGGGACCGGCACCACCTCCATTCCGGCTTCGCCGCCGTCTCCGCCGGCCTCCTGCACGACGGCCGCGTCGAGGCCGCTGATACCGACGGTGATCGACTCGTCCACGCGGTTCGGCAGCAGCCAGAAGATCACGATCAGAAACACCAGGCTGAGGGCGGTCAGGAACAGCCACAGGCGGTCGCGCAGGTACTCGCGGACGTCCTTGGCGATGATCGCGCCGACAATCGCCGGCCGGGACACGGTGCGCGTTCGGGAACCGACCCCGCTCACGCGTCGAGCTGCCTGCCGGTCATCTCGATGAAGATCGCCTCCAGGGTGGCCTCTTCCGTGTGCACGGTGACCAGCTCCGGGGCGCCGAGCGCTGAGCGCAGCGCCTCGTCCGCGCCGTCGGCGTCCAGGTCGACGCGGCGCTCGACCAGCTCGCCGTCCTGCCGGACCTGCACCCGCGCTGAGCGCGTGCCGTGGCGGAGCTTGAGCGCTTCCGGCGTGTCGAGGGCGTAGAGCGTGCCCTCGTTGATGAACGCTACCCGATCGGACAACTCGTCGGCCTCGTGCATGTCGTGCGTGGTCAGCAGCACGGCCGCGCCGCGCGCCGCCTCCTCCTTGATCAGGCGCCGGATCGCCGAGGAGGAGACCGGGTCCAGGCCGTCGGTCGGCTCGTCCAGGAACAGCACGTCCGGGGGATTCACCAGCGCACGCGCGACCATCAGCCGTTGCCGCATCCCCTTCGAGTACTTGCTGACGCGGTCGCGTGCGCGGTCGGCCAGCCCGACGCGGGACAGCAGCGCGCCGGTGTCGAGGCGCCTGATGCCGAACAGGCTGGCGAAGAAGCGCAGGTTCTCCTCGGCCGACATCGAGTCGTAGAGGTTCTTCTCCTCGAAGCAGACGCCGATGCGCGCCTGCATGGCCGGGTCGTCGGCGGTCACGTCCGTGCCCAGCACGCGGGCCGTGCCGGACTGCGGGTGCATGCGGCCGATCAGGATCTTGATGGTGGTCGACTTGCCGGCGCCGTTCGGCCCCAGGAATCCGAGCACCTCGCCCGGGCCCACCTCGAAGCTGATTCCTCCGACGGCCTGCACCTCGCCGTAGGAGTACTTCAGGTCGCGAACCTCGATCGCTGCGCCCATGTCACGTGGCTCCTTGCCGGCGCCGGCCATGAGGGTGCCGGGCCGACAGCCGAGTATGCGCGTCCAGGTTCATGCCGTCGATGGCGTGCGAACGCGCGAAGCGGCAGACCGGCCCCACCGTCCCGGCCATGCGGCATATATTCACAAGTCAAAATTATCATTTTGTATTGTCAAAATCAACTCCGATACGATAGACTCGCGTCGCGATGGAACCGGGTGGCGGCCCGCCGATCTTCGACCCGCACTGCTTCTGCTGCGGGGAGTCAAACCAGCAGGGCCTGAAGTTGCGCTACCACTACCCGCAGCCCGGCGAGGCTTGTACCTCGTTCACGATCCCCGACCACTTCACCGGCTGGAAGGAGGTCGTGCACGGCGGCCTGCTGGCGATGGTTCTGGACGAGACGATGGCGCACGCCTGCGCCAGCAAGGGGCTGAACGGCTTCACGGGCGAAATCTCGGTCCGCTTCCGGCAGCCGGTGCGGGTCGGGACGCTCGTGGAAGCGGCCGGCCGGATCGTCGCCGAGCGGCGGCGGGTGGTCACCACCGAGGCGCAACTCACGGCCGGCGGCGGCACGATCGCGGAGGCGAAGGCGACGTTCGTCGTACCGCAGGCGTCCGCGGCGTCAGGGTAGGCATCCGCCGGGCGGCGGGCGTCCGCTTCAGTCCGGCCGGCTGGGGACGTGCACGACCTCGCGCGCCTTGCTTCCCTGCGCGGGGCCGACGATGCCGCGCGCTTCCATCTCCTCGACCAGGCGGGCGGCGCGGTTGTAGCCGATCTTGAGCTTGCGCTGCAGGTACGAGGCGGACGCCTTGCCGGACGCCAGCACGATGTCGAGTGCCTGCTCCATCATCGGATCGTCCGAGCCCTCGGAGATCGGCCCCTCCAGCTCCTCCTCCTCGAACAGCACGTCCTCGTCGATGTAGTCGGGCTGGCCCAGGGTGCGGACGTGGTCGGCGACCGCCTCGACTTCCTCGTCGGACAGGTACGCGCCCTGGATGCGGATCGGCGCCGGGTCCCACGCGGAGGCGAACAGCATGTCGCCGCGCCCGAGCAGCTTCTCCGCGCCGACGCCGTCGATGATGATGCGCGAGTCGAACTTGCTGGCCACCATGAAGGCGATGCGCGACGGGATGTTGGCCTTGATCAGCCCGGTGATGACGTCGATCGACGGACGCTGCGTGGCCAGCACGATGTGCATGCCGACGGCGCGGGCCATGGCCGCCAGGCGCGCCAGCGTCGCTTCCAGTTCCTTGCCGGTGGTCGCCATCAGGTCGGCCAGCTCGTCGATGACGATGACGATGTAGGGCAGTTTCTCCCCGCTCTTGTTCTGGTCGACCTTGCGGTTGAAAGAGGCGATGTCGCGCACCCCAACCTCGTCCAGCAGTGAATAGCGCCGTTCCATCTCGCACAGGCAGTACTGCAGGGCCTGAAAGGCGCGCTTGGACTCCGTGATCACCGGCGTCAGCAGGTGCGGGATGTCGTTGTAGAACTTGAGCTCCACGATCTTGGGGTCGATGAGCAGCAGGCGGAGCTCTTCCGGCGTGCGCGCGCAGACCAGCGAGCAGATGATCGAGTTGACGCACACCGACTTGCCCGACCCGGTGGCGCCGGCGATCAGGAGATGTGGAGTCTGCGCCAGGTCCATGATCTGGCACTCTCCGGAGATCCCCTGTCCCAGCGCGATCGGAAGGCGATTGGACCTGGACCGGAAGTCCTTGTGCTCCAGCAGCGTGCGGAAGCCGACGATGGCGCGGGTGCGGTTGGGGACCTCGATGCCGACCGCGTGCTTGCCCGGGATGGGCGCGACGATGCGCACGCGCGAAGCGGCAAGCTGCAGGGCGATGTTGTCGGCCAGGTTGACGATGGAGGAGAGCTTCACGCCCGCCGCGGGAAGGATCTCGTACATGGTAATCGCCGGCCCGCGGCTGATGCCCGTGACCTTGGCGCTGATGCGGAACTCCTGCAGCGTCTCGGTAAGCACCTCGGCATGTTGCTCCGCTTCCGCGTGCAGCTCCCTGTCCGGGCGGTTGCGGTGCTCGTCCAGGAGCCGGTCGATCGGCACGTGATATCCGTTGGTCGCCGGCGTCTCGCGGCCACCGGCGCGGGAGCGCCGCGGCCGCGCGCGGCGGGGCGCGTCTTCTCCTGCCGGCTCGGGAGGTGCGGGCGGCGCCGGCGCCGCCGGCGGCTCATCGGCGGCGGCCGGCTCTCCGGCCAGGATCGCCGCGAACGGCTCCCGGCTCTGCAGGATCGTCGACTCGTCGTACCGGTCGCTCCGACCGGCCCGGTCGCCCCGACCGGCCTGGTCGTCGCGACCGGCCCGGTCCTGACCAGCGGCCTGATCGCCGGGTTCCGGTGCAGATTCGTCCTCGCGCGGCGGCGCCTCCCGCGTGTCGTGCGCCGATTCGGGCGGCCCCAGCAGCGCCACCGGACCGCCCAGCCTGGGCGCGACACCGCTCAACAGAACGACCGCCGCGGCGGAGGTGACCAGCAGCACCAGCAGCAGCAGCACGCTGGTGGGCCGGCCCAGGGCGGCCACCAGCGCGGCAGGCAACGGCGGGGGGTCGGCCAGGGTCAGTACGTGGATCAGGGACGCGACGATCGGGATGATCAGCGCCGCCACCGGCAGCGCCACGTGCAGGGTAGGCACGCGCGCGTCGGCCGGCGCCCGGCCGACCGCGTAGGCCACCACGTACAGGTACACGGGTACCAGGATCGCCGCCCAGCCCAGGCTGCGGATCAGGAACGCCCCGGGGGCGAGCAGCAGCGCCGCTCCGGGTTGGAGGCGGAGTTGCTCCCCCGAGAACGCCTGCAGAACCGTCGACAGACCCAACACGCTGGCCGCCACCGCGGACGCGAGCGCCAGAACCCAGATGGGCCAGTCCGGAACCCGCTCCATGAGGCCAACGCGCTCCTGCGTGCTGACGCGCTCTGGCGTCGGATCGCGCGTAGCCAACACCCTCCCCTCACCTGCTTATCGGCATTGCGTCGCTGCCGGCTGAGACGGCAGGCCTGTCAGCGGACCAGCAGGCCGATGACGCCGAGCGGCAGCAGGTAGGCCGCGAACCAGGCCAGACGGCCGCGCTGCAACGCCGCCAGCAGGGCGCGCAGGCAGAGCGCTCCCATCAGCAGCGCGGCGAGGAAGCCGGCCGCGAGCGGCGCAGCGCCGGTTTCCCGGATCAGTCCACCCGCGTCGTCGAGGCTCAGGACCAGCGCTCCCAGGACGGCCGGCACCGACACCAGAAAAGCGAACTCGCCGCTATTCCGGCGGTCCATCCCGCCGAACAGGCAGACCGCCACGGTGGCGCCCGCGCGCGAGATCCCGGGAAGCACGGCGATTCCCTGTGCGGCGCCCACGGCGATCGCCAGCCACGGCCCGGGCTCGCGGGCGGCGGGAAGCTGCCGGCGCAGCCGGGTGGCGAGCAGGATGGCGGCGGTGGCGATGAAGGCGATGGAGACCGCGGTGAGCGTACGGGCCGACGGAAGCAGGAAGCGGCTGACAGCGAAGCCGACGGCGGCGGTTGCGGCGGTAGCGGCAGTGATCGCGGCGAGCAGGCGCAGATCGCCGCGGTCTGCGGCGGCGGCACGGCCGGTGCCCAGGAGCGCCCCGGCCCGCACCAGCGCGGCCGGACGCCGCCGGAATCGGTAGCAGACGACGAACAGCGTGGCGACGTGCAGCAGCACGTCGAACAGGAGCGGAGGCTCGGCGATCCCCAGCCACTCCCGCGCCACGACCAGGTGGCCGGAGCTGGAGATCGGCAGGAACTCGGTCGCCCCCTGCAGCAATCCGAGCCCGAGCGCCTCGATGGTGTTCACGGAGCGGCAGGAGCGTGGCCGAGCTCGACGCTCACCAGGTGGCGCTCGGCGGCCAGACCGGGCACCTGGACGGGCTGCACTGCCGCCGGGAACGGCAGCGTGCGCAGCGCCGCGTCGATCGCCGCCCGCGTGCCGGCATAGACCAGCAGGCGCGGAGCCAGGCGTTCACGGGCGATGGCGGCCACCAGCTCGGGCAGGGGCGCGACGGCGCGCGCGGTGACCAGATCGAAGCGCTCGCCGCCGGCACGCTCGACCACGCGTGCGTTCTGCAACCCCACGTGCGGGATGGCCGCGGACAGGAACGCGCGGCGCTTCTCCGAGCGCTCGATCAGCGTGAAGGTGAGCCGCGGCAGGGCGATCGCCAGCGGGATGGCAGGCAGGCCGGCGCCCGAACCGAAGTCGGCCACCGCCGGCCCGAGCCTCCGCACGGCCGGCACGGCCGCCAGCGCGTCCAGCACGTGATGGGTGACGAGCTGCCCGCGGTCCGCCTTGACGAAGCCATACACCCGGTTCCAGCGATCCAGCTCGGCCACGTACGCGCTCAGCATGCCGGCGTCGGCATCCAGACCGAGCGCCCGCAGCCCGCCGGTCAGGGCTTGCAGGATCCGGTCTTCGGTCATACCGGCGGGCTCGATGCGCCGAGTTGCGCTTCCACGAGCGCTCGATAGCGGCTGTCGGCGGCCAGCAGCTCGTCGGCGGTCCCGGACTCGATGAGCCGGCCGGCCTCCAACACGACCACCCGGTCGGCGCGCTCGATGGTGGAGCGGCGGTGGGCGATCACCAGCGCCGTGCGGCCGGAGAGCAGGCGCTGCATCGCCTCCTGGATCAGCTCCTCGGTCTCCGCGTCTACCGACGAGGTGGCCTCGTCGAGAATCAGGATCGGCGCGTCCTTGAGCAGCGCGCGGGCGATCGCCACGCGCTGGCGCTGGCCGCCGGAGAGGCGCACGCCGCGGTCGCCCACGACCGTGTCCCAGCCGTCCGGGAGCGCGTCGATGAACTCCCCGGCGTTCGCGGCGCGGGCCGCAGCCTGCAGCGCGTCGTCGCCGGCATCCGGGCGCCCGAACAGGATGTTGTCGCGCACGCTGCCGTGGAACAGGAACACCTCCTGGCTGACCACGGCCACCCGCCGGCGCAGGAACGACAGGTCCAGGGTGCGCACGTCGTGTCCGCCGACCAGCACGCGGCCGGCGTCGGGGTCGTAGAACCGTGGCACCAGGCGCGTGACCGTGGTCTTGCCGGCGCCGGTCGGTCCGGCCAGCGACACCACCTCGCCCGGCGCCAGCGCCAGGCTGATCCGGTCCAGCACCGGCATTCCGTCCTGGTAGGAGAACGTCACCCGGTCGAGCTCCACCGAACCGTGGAACCTGGCCGGCACGAGCGCATCCGGCGGGCTGACGATGTCCGGCTCGATCGCCAGCAGCTCGTCGATGCGCCGGCAGCTGGCCAGCGCGCGATGCCGCACCTCGCCGATGTCCGCCAGCTTCAGGAACGGCTGGTAGATGAACGTCAGGTAGGCCAGGAAGAGGTACAGGTCGGCCACCTGGAGGCCGCCCCGCAGGGCGGTGGCGCCGCCGACGGCCACGGCCAGGACCACGCCCACGCCGCCGGTCATCTCGACGATCCCGTTCGGCAGCATCGAGCGGTGCATGGCGCCGATCATGTCGTCGCGATAACGGCCGGCCACCCGCGCCACGCGCCGCGCCTGTTCGGCCTCGCGGGTGAACGACTTGATCTCGCTCATACCCTGCAGGTTGTCCTCCACCAGCGCCACCACCTGCGCGTAGCGCTCACGCACGCGGCGCCACGTTCCGCGGATGGTGCGGGTCACCAGCCAGGTGATCAGCGCCGCCACCGGCAGCGGGCTGAGCACCACCAGGGTGAGCAGCGGGTCGATGCTCACCAGCACCACGATCATGGCCAGCGGGATGGCGACGGCCTGCACCAGCTCGGGCACACCGTGGGCGACGAAGTCCTCCAGCGATTCGACGTCGCTCACCGAGCGCGCGATCAGAGTGCCCGTGCGGTTGCCGGCAAAGAAGCGGTGGGAGAGTCGCTGCAGGTGGCGATAGACGCGCTGCAGCAGGTCGCTCAGCAGCGCGTACGCGGCGCGATGGGAGGTCAACCCGTAGAGGTAGCGGCCGGTGCCGCGCAGCAGGAACGCGCCCGCCAGGGCCACGATGACGACCGCCAGCGAGACGCCGTCCGCGCCCGCGCTGCCGAGCGAACCGGCACCGGTGTCCGCACCGCCGGGACCGCCGGTGATGGCGACGATGAGGCGACGCACGTACAGCGGCGGGATCAGCGTCGTGCCCGAGAACAGCAGGCCGCAGGCCGCCGACAGCCCGATGAGCAGTCTGTGGCCGCGGAACGCGTCGAGGACTCGCCCGGGCGGCTCGGCCTCAGCCATCGATCGACAGCACGCGCATATTCTATCCGGCCAACGGAACCCGGCCAACGGATGGCGGGCGACGGTACCCGACACGTCGATCCTGCCATGGCGAGGCTGGCTTGCCTCCCTGCGGATGCTACACTGCGC
>JAPOQV010000068.1 GCA_026710565.1 Spirochaetaceae bacterium
CTGCGGCGTCCTCCCGGACTGCACCAACTCGACCATCCGCTCGCGGATCTCAGGTGGATACGCTTGATGCGTTCTCGCCATCGTAGCTCCCTCCTCCGTGCCTCACTGTCTATGTGTCCACGAAAGCGGGGCAACTCCAGGAGTCCAGCAATAAGGATCTGAGCCGGGCCCAGGAAGCGACCCGATTGACCGTGCGCTACTACGTCGAGCCCAGGAAGGAGTCCATCAGAACCGACGAACTGGCACGGGACATCGAGACCGCCCGGAAGTTGCTTGAGAACCCACCCTCCCTCCGAGCCCATGATCCCTGGGACACGCCCGCCCTGGTTGCGGCGGCGGCTCTTGAAGCGCACCTCCTCAGTGGCGCCATCCTTCCAGAGCATGCGCTTTCCTTCGCCGCCGACACCGTACTTCGGATCGGGGAAGGTGAGGCGTGGCCCCGACAGTATGAATTCGAGGAGACGGTCAACGAACAGGGGGCCGACCGCAGCGCGGCTCGGGCCCTCCCGTTGCTGTTTCTCCCCGTTGCAGCTTCGCTTCGCGCCCTTATCGACGGAGCGGACGGGACGCCCCTCAAGCGCGCAATTTCTGCCGGCCTCCACCTTGCTCGCGCTGTCGCGAACGAAGTCCGGCTCCACCTTGCGCGTGGCCTTGATCACGTCTGGAAGACCCCGTGCGCGGAGGATGGAGATTGTCATCACGAAATGGGTTTGCGGCTCGTCACCGAAACGATGCACCACTGCATCCTCAGCACTCGGGCCCGTCGCATCGGAAGACGCACCGGCCGCGCGCTCAAAGAACCTCTCACCAAGTCGCTTGCCAAAGCAGACGACCGGTCGATCGTTGCGTCTCGACTTGACGCAGCCATCCGAGCTCTAGCGCCCGCTGCAGTGGCGAACATCTGCGTCTCACCGCGAGCGCGCGATCTGTTGCTGGTTCTCTTCGGGGCTCATCGGCGGTCGCTGCTCATTGACGAACACGGCGCCGCGGATGACCGCGGTTGGCACAGTCTCGTGAGCGCACGCGCCCTACTGACGTTGGCCGAACATGGCGAGAATTTCCCCATCTACGAGCACATTGAGGCCTATGCGGACAACTCTGCTTTGCTCGGTAACCTACTGCGGGGTCTGTCAGCGTCAGCCGAGGAGACAGCAGGCAGGGCAGCGGCGGCACGACGGATCTGGCCGACCATCGTTCGTCGCGTGCTTGCGCTGAACGACTCGGGGCATTCACCATTTCAGGATCGCCACGTCGGGGATGTGGCACTTGCCGCGCTCATGCCCAACCTTGTCGGCGAGACTGCGTACCTCTACCGCGAGTTTCATGACGAGCCGATCGCGTGGTGGGAGCCGCTTGCGATGCAACCCGAGGTCGAGGCGTGGCTGACGCCCGCGGCAGGCAGAGCATCTTGTGTCGACCATCTCATCGGCTTCCTCCGCGTCCTTGCACATGAGGATCAAGTCCGGACAGGTCTGCCTTGGATGTGCAAACTTGTGCTCGCGGCTCCTGCCCACGCCGCCAGCCATTCCTTTGTGCTGCCAGATTGGCTGATCGAGAACCGCACCGCCGCTGTGGACATCGGCCTTTTGGTCCGTTGGCAGGAAGTCGTCGATGCCCTGGTGGTCGCCGGAGTCAGGCGCCTCGCGCCCTACTCCGAGTAACCGACGAGAGCCGACACGCGAGGCTGCAGGTTGTCGGGCGCCGGTGCCGAGCGATGCCAGATTGTCACGTGCCCGTCACAGGCTTAGACCTGGCCGAGCAGTGGCCCATCAAACCGTACTGCCGGACGTCAGCCGGGAGCGAGCCGGGGGGGAGATGCCGGACGCTCTACGATGTTTCCCCGTGCGCATCCGGCCGGTCGGCCTGTATTCGGACGAGCAGTTCTATGAGTTCTGTCGACTCAACAGCGATCTCGACATCGAGCGTACCGCCCACGGAGACCTGCTGATCATGGCGCCGGCGTCCTTTCGGACCAGCCGTATCAACCTGCGCATCGTCGTCCAACTAAGTCGGTGGGCCGAGCGCGACGGAACCGGAGTGGCAACCGAGTCTTCGGGCGGATTCGTTCTGCCCAATTCCGCCATGCGCGCTCCGGATGCGGCGTGGATCCGACGCGACCGTCTGACGACCGTGCCGCAGGAGCAGCAGGAACGCTTTCTCCCGCTGTGCCCGGATTTCGCGATCGAGTTGCGGTCGTCGATCGATACGCTTGGCGCCGCGCAGTCCAAGATGCGCGAGTACCTCGACAACGGCCTGCGGCTCGGCTGGTTGATCGATCCGTTCGCACGCCGCGTGTACGTCTACCGGCCGGGCGCCGACGTCCATGTGTTGGAGGATCCCGATGGCGTCGACGGCGCCCCGGTCCTGCCCGGCTTCCGTCTCGATCTCAGCCGCATCTGGTAGGGTCTGCGGAAGCCGACTTCACCGGCCGTCAGTCGTCGTCGGGGTACAGGAGGGTCTTGATCGAGCGCTTGGCCATCACCCCGTCGAAAGCCACCCGCCAGCGGGTGAGCGGCAGGCGGGTGGAGATCAGCGGGGACAGGTCGATCGCGCCCGACGCCAGGAAGGCCATCGTGCGCTCCCAGGTTCACCCGGATCGGCGCGCCGAGATGCCCACGTGCGTGTAGAAGCCCTGGCTCTACAGAAGAACGGCGCCGGCGCGGCAGTAGCACAGGTCCCGCACCACCGACACCGGCCTGTCCGTGGTCGCCGAGCTGGTCGAACAGGACTACCCGACCGGCGTCAAGATATCCGACGCCGAGATCGCCTCCATCGCCCTGCAACCTCACCAGACCCAACCTCTGCGTAACTACACCATCTGTCCTCCGCTGGTGGTCACACCAACAATCGTCATTTGTTCTTGCGCCGTCCCCGTAGCGTGTCGATCAATCCTCGTGGTCGGCAGCAGCGCGTCCTGCCGGCAGGCGGATGTACTCGCGCCCGGACGCCTCCTGTCTGGCTTGAATGTCCCTGAAGATCGCATCCACGTCGTAGCCGAATCGCGCGGCGTACGCCTGCCGGATGGCCCGGACTTCAGCGATGATCGGGTCCGGTAGTCTCGTCTTCATGGTCGTACTCCTCCATGAGTTCATTGGGTGTGCAGATGACCGGCGGCTCGCAGCCAGCCTTGCGGCACGCTCGCTCGATCCGCGACCGCACGGTGGCATTCGCGATGTGACGCAGATTCCACGTCAACAGGTAGTCAGGGCCGAAGCGTCCTCCGCGGTGTCAAGACGCGCGACCATCGTTCAGTCGTCGGGGTACAGGAGGGTCTTGATCGACCGCTTGGCCACCACCCCGTCGAACGCCTCCTGCCAGCGGGTGAGCGGCAGGCGGGTGGAGATCAGGGGGGCCAAGTCGATGGCTCCCGACGCCAGGAAAGCCATGGTGCGCTCCCAGGTCTGCCACGTGTGGCAGATGGAGCCCTGCACGCGGAGTTGCTTGATCACCACCGCGTCCAGGTTCACCCGAATCGGCGCGCCGAAGATGCCCACCTGCGTGTAGGAGCCCTGGCTCTTGAGCAGCTCCAGGCACTGCGCAGCGCCGCCGGCCGCTCCCGAGCATTCAAGGGCGACGTCGGCGCCGTAGCCGGCGGTCAGGTCGGCGACCACTGCAGACGCGTCCTCACGC
>JAPOQV010000069.1 GCA_026710565.1 Spirochaetaceae bacterium
CAGGCTGACGAGCAGGCGCTCCAGGGAGCTGGGGCACACTGCCACCACCATTCCCACCACGCTCGCCGTTCTCGGGCATCTCAATCGTTCATACGGCCGCCTTCGGTGGAGCACGCTGGTCGAACCCGCGGTTCGCATCGCCGAGTACGGGTATCGGATAACGCCGCTTCAATCACGGCTGCAGGCGCGCGAAAGGAACGGCTTTCTGAAGGCCCCTTCCCGATCCGGTGCGCGTTATTTCCTCAAGAACGGAACGACGCCGTACCGGTCCGGGGAGCATTTCGCGCAGCACGATCTCGCTGCGACGCTGAGCGAGGTGGCAAGCGACGGAATCGAGGCGTTCTATCGGGGGAACATCGGCCAGCGCATCGACGCCGACATGAAGCGGCACCGGGGCCTCCTGCGGGCGGAGGACCTTGCGCTCCTGCCGGAGGTAATTGAACGCGAAGCGCTCGTCGACACCTATCGCGGCCTGACCGTGCACACCTTCCCGCCGCCCGGCGCCGGCCACACGCTGCTGCTGATTCTCAAGATGATGGAACACTTCCCCGCCGGGCGCCTCTCCGACGGCACGCCCGATTCGCATCGACTGCTCGCCGAGATCCAGCGTCTTGCACTCATCGAGAATCGAGAAAATCCCCTGAATCCGCACACGTTCCATCAACTGCGTCCCTGGAGGGAACATACCGGGAAGCGAGCCGAGAGTCTTGCCGGCCTGATTCACCAGGGCTCATCCCCGCAGAGCCGGTCACACGTGTCGGGGCATGATCGCGGGGAAACCACCCACCTCTCCGTGATGGACGGCGCCGGCAACGTCGCCGCAATCACCCAATCGGTAAACCTGGTGTACGGGGCCAAGGCCGCAGCCGACGGCCTGGGGTTTCTGTACAACAGCTACATCGAGGCATTTCAGTATGGCCAGCCCGCCCATTACTACAACCTCAGGCCAAACGGTATTCCGTGGTCGTCGGTGGCGCCCGCGATCGTCTCCTTCGATGGAGAACCGTGGTTGGTGGCGGGCAGTCCGGGAAGCCAACGCGGGTTTTCTGCGACCGCCCAGTTCCTTTCCGCCATCATCGATGGAGCACTTCCGTTAAGCGACGCGATGGCGCGTCCGCGGCTATATTCGAAGGTCAATGGCGAGCTCAACATCGAAGCGGGTCGTTTCGACCCGGCCGTGCTGGCGCACCTTGAACACGCCGGGTACCCAATCAGACAGCGATCCGATTACTCGTTCTTCCTCGGCGCCGTGCATGCAGTTCTGCGGTGCCGGACCAGGGACGAATATCAAGGAATCGCCGACATAAGGCGAGATGGAACAGCGTAAGGCGTGGCGTAACGGCTTGGCGGCCGACAAGGCGTGCGTTGGCCCGCCCGGTCCTGTGGCGCGCGGTTTGCGAATGCCGCGCGAATCGGTGAAGCGGACTACACTCGTCCTGCGCAGCCTGTTGCTGGCGGAATCTCTCGCCAGCCGCCTGTCGCAATCGGGGACCGAGTGACAGACAACGCACAGCAACCGACACCGCGCGACGCCACTACTGACGTGCAGCCCAACCGCGTGAGACGCACGAATCGGAAGACCTTCGAGGCGATCGACACCGACCTGCTCCCGCCCAGCGACCGGCCCATCCACGAGCCTCAGCGACTGGCTGTCTCTCGGGACGGCATGGTGGCGACGGCGCACAACGGCGCCACGGCCGCCGGCGTGG
>JAPOQV010000070.1 GCA_026710565.1 Spirochaetaceae bacterium
CAGCCGCAACTACCTGCCGGGGCTGTTTCCCGGCGGGCCCGAGCGCCTGCACGAGGTCCTGCGCACCCTGCACCGCTACGCCAAGGCGGTCGACGCGGACCTGCCGTTCACGGCCAATACCCCCTACGTCAATACGATCCCGCCGGAACGGGAGACGCCGTACCCGGGCGACCGCGCCGTCGAACGGCGCAACAAGAGCATCATCCGCTGGAACGCCATGGCGATGGTCGTGCGGGCCAACAAGAGCGATGACGGCATCGGCGGCCACATCAGCACCTTCGCGTCGGCCGCCACGCTGATCGAGGTGGCGCAGAACCACTTCCTGCGCGGGCCGGACAGTCCGCAGGGCGGCGACCAGGTCTACTTCCAGGGCCATGCCGCTCCCGGCATGTACGCGCGCGCGTATCTGGAGGGCCGCCTGAGCGAGGAGCAGCTCACCAACTTCCGCCGCGAGCTTGCGCCCGGCGGCGGCTTGTCGTCCTACCCCCATCCGTGGCTGATGCCCGATTTCTGGTCCTTCCCGACCGTCTCCATGGGCTTGAGCCCCATCCAGGCGATCTACCAGGCGCGCTTCAACCGCTACCTGCAGGACCGCGGGATCAAGCGGACCGACCAGCAGAAGGTGTGGGCCTTCCTCGGCGACGGCGAGATGGACGAGCCGGAGTCAATGGGCTCGATCACCCTGGCCGCCCGCGAGCGGCTGGACAACCTGATCTTCGTGGTCAACTGCAACCTGCAACGGCTCGACGGCCCGGTGCGCGGCAACGGCAAGATCATCCAGGAGCTGGAGGCCGCCTTCCGCGGCGCCGGCTGGAACGTGGTCAAGGTGATCTGGGGCTCCGACTGGGACCCGCTGCTGGCCGCCGACCGCCACGGGCTGCTGCGCCGGCGCATGGAGGAGACCGTCGACGGCCAGTACCAGAAGTACACGGTCGAGCCGGGCTCCTACATCCGCGAGGACTTCTTCGGGACCGACGCGCGCCTGCTGGAGATGGTCAAGGACTACTCCGACGACGAGCTGCGCAAGCTGTACCGCGGCGGCCACGATCCGGAAAAGGTGCACGCGGCGTTCAAGGCGGCGGTGGAGCACCGCGGCGCGCCGACGGTAATCCTGGCGAAGACGATCAAGGGCTACGGCCTCGGCGAGGCGGGCGAAGGAAAGAACATCACCCACCAGCAGAAGAAGCTCAACGAGGACGAGCTGGTCGCCTTCCGATCGCGCTTCGACATCCCGATGTCCGACGAGGAGGCGGCCGCGGCCACCTTCTATCTGCCCGACGAGCACGGCGGCCAGCGCACCTATCTGCGCGCCCGGCGCCAGGAGCTTGGCGGCTGTCTGCCCGCGCGCGCCGCGCGCGCGGAACCGCTCAGCGCGCCGCCGGCCGAGCTGTTCGCCGAGTTCCTGCACGGCACCGACGGGCGCGAGGCGTCGAGCACCATGGCCTTCGTGCGCATCCTCACCAAGCTCTTGCGCGACAAGGAGGTCGGGCCGCTGATCGTCCCGATCGTCCCGGACGAGGCGCGCACCTTCGGCATGGAGCCGCTGTTCCGGCAGGTCGGCATCTACTCCAGCGTCGGCAAGCTCTACGAGCCGGTGGCACGGGAGAACCTGCTCTACTACAAGGAGGCCAAGGACGGCCAGGTGCTGGAGGAGGGCATCACCGAGGCCGGCTCGTTCTCGTCCTTCATCGCCGCCGGCACCGCGTACGCGACGCACGGCCTCAACACGATCCCGTTCTTCATCTACTACTCGATGTTCGG
>JAPOQV010000071.1 GCA_026710565.1 Spirochaetaceae bacterium
AGAGCGGGTCGTTCAACCCCAACAATTCCCGAAACCGCTCCTTGTCCTCAGCGGTCGTCGTCAGCGGCGGCAGCATGGTCTCCTCGGGGTTACCGACACTGCGCGAGACAAAGAAGACAATGGTGACGACCAGCAGGGTGACGAAGATTGCCTGAACCAGGCGGATGATCAGGTAGTTCCAGAACTGCATCGGACCCCAATTCGACCGTGCGTCCGTTGGCGCAGTCTAGAAAAAGCGACGCCCAGCCGCGGCTACGCCCTTGCTCGCTGGCGCTGACAAGCTGGATACGACAGCCGGGCTCGCCTCAGGTCTTGATCCGCTGAATCGCGAACGTCATCAGGAAGTTCAGATTTCCGACTCGTCCTCCCTTTGGGTAGTTGATGTCGGCCCGGGTGACCACCGTGTCCGGCGGTTCGACAATGAAAATGAAGGTGGCCTGTCGCGTGTGTTCGAGCAGCAGCTCGGAGATGAGCTCCAGCCGGCGATCGGGGTCCTGCTCCACCCGCTGTGCGAGGTAGAGCTCCTGCAGGCGCGGATCCTGCGGCGGTGAGATGGTGAAGAAGCCATCGGCGCTGCCGCAGCATTCCCACATCGATCCGATGTCCGGGACGGCATTGGCGTAGAACCAGTACAGGCCCCAGGGGGCCGCATCCCTGCCCGAGGAGTACTGCGGAGTGAAGTACTCAGAGCCCAGCGTCGGCACCGGCGTGACGCGAATGCCAATCTGAGCGAGGTCCTGGGACGCCACCAGCACCAGATCGGCGACCACATCGCCGCCCCAGTCCGGCGTGTAGTAGAGCGGCACATCGATCCCGTCCTCATAGCCTGCCTCGGCCATGAGCTGCTTCGCCTTTTCGACGTTGTAGTCGAATTCCACCTCCGCTTTCTGCTCCGGGCTGGGATAGCCGGGCACGCCGCTGTAGACGAGCATCGACATGTCGCCCACGCCGAGGAACAGGTTGTCGATGATCGCGCGGCGGTTGATCGCATGGTTGGCGGCCTGACGCACGCGGATATCGAGGAAGGGATTGGGATCGCCGTCGGGCGTGGTCTGCTGCCAGAGGTTGGGGTAGATGTTGTGCACCGACCAGCCGGCGCCGGGCTGATACTGCACGGTGTAGTTAGGATCGTCGATGTAGGGCTTGGCCGCCTGGACGCCGACGCCCTCGGAGATCACGTCGATCTCTCCGGCTTCGAGGCCGGCCAGGCGCGACTGCAGCTCAGGCCGAACCAGGCCGATCAACCGCTTGTGGTGCGGCACGTGCGTCACCCGCAGCGGGTGATCGATCGGGTTGTAGTGATCCTCGAAGCGCTCGAAGATGAAGTTCTCGTCGTCGGTGTGGCTGACAAACCGATACGGGCCCGTGCCCATTGGCTCCTGGTCCAGCGCGAGATCGCCGCGGCCTTCGGTGTCCGCCTGCGAGTGGATCGTCACCTCGCCGGACCCGTCCATGTTGACCGTCAGGAAGCCCGCATCGGGCGCCGGCAGCTCGATCGACCAGGTGCGATCGTCCGGCGCTTCATTGCGCACCCAGCTCAGCGCGCTTCGGGCCGGGTAGGCCGGCACCCAGCCGCCGGGGTGATCCGAGGTTTCGCCGCCCTGATGATACTCGGCCAGGCCGCCCATCCGGTCGTAGCTGAAGACCATGTCCCCGGCAACCAGGGTTGAGCCATCATGGAACTTGGCCGGGATGATGTCCAGTCGCAGGGTGACGGGATCGATCCATTCCGGCGTCGCCAGGCCGGCGGCCATTGAGTTGTCGCGCGGATCGCGATCGAGCGGACCGCTGTAGACGGCGCCGTGGCTGATGTAGTTCTGCGCGCTGCCGGTTCGGTGATGGTCCAGCCCGCCGGAGTCGGAGGGCACGGCGATCACAACCTCGGAGTCAAGATCGACCTGGTCCAGAGGAAGAGGCATGGTCCATTCTTCTTCTGTCTCTCCCGCTCCTTCGGCAATTTCTTCGGCCACCGCCTCCTGCTGCGTGGCGGCCTGCGCCTGCTGATCCGCCTGCTGTTGCTGCATGGCCTGCTGCTGTTGCTGCTGCTGGGCCTGTTGCTGACTGGCCTGCTGCTGGTCTTGCTGCTGCGCCTGCTGTTGCCTGGCCTGCTGTTGTTGCTCAGCCTGCTGCTGAGCCTGAGCGACGGTCTGCTGACCGTCGTCATCATCGTCGCCGCAACCGACCAACGCCAGACCAGTCGCACCGACGCCGGCCCGCGCCGAGGCCCGCAACAGCGACCGCCTCGACATCCTGTTGCGCCGCAGCCGTTCCCAATAGTTCCGTTCGCTCACGAGAGCACTCCATCTTGTGCCGTCGACCAATCCTTGCAGCAAACGGCGTTTCGTGATAAAAGTCTGCCTTCCCCTCACCATTTGTCAAGCTTCGCGTCCCCGAACCAACGACAGACGCCCCCTCCCGCGCTCAGCGCCCGAACCGAGGATGCAAGAATTCGACCCGGCCATCAG
>JAPOQV010000072.1 GCA_026710565.1 Spirochaetaceae bacterium
GCCCCGTTTCCACGGTTGGCGATCGGGGCTCGCCCGCCCGCCGGCGCGCATCACCGGCCCGGTGGAGCCGTCGGCGAGCACGCCGTCGATGTCCATCCGGTCCGATCCGATCATGAAGTCCACGTGCGTGGCGCTCGAGTTGGCACCCGCGTCCGCGAGCTGCTGCGCCGACATCGCCTCCCCGCCCTTCAGGCAGACCGCGTACGCCTGGCCGAGGGCGACGTGGCTGGATGCGTTCTCGTCGAACAGCGTGTGGTAGAACAGCCGGCCGAAGCTGGAGATGGGCGAGCGGTGCGGCACCAGGGCGATCTCGCCCAAGCGCGCGGCGCCCTCGTCGGTCGCGATCAGCTTCTCCAGCACCTCGGCCCCCGACTCCGCCTGGACACCGACCACCCTGCCCCGCTCGAAGGTCACGCTGAAGTCCTCGATCAACCGGCCGCCGTAGTTCAGCGGCTTGGTCGCGGACACCGTGCCGTCCACGCGCCGGCTGTGCGGCATCGTGAACACCTCCTCGGTGGGGATGTTGGGCACGAATGGCGTGCCCTCCGCGTTCCGGTCGACTGCGCCCTTCCAGACGTGGCCGTCGGGCAGGCCGACGGTGATCTCGGTGCCCGGCGCGGCATAGCGGAGTGCGGTGTAGGCACGCGCGTTCAGGTGCTCGCGCCGCGCCTCGAGCGCGCCGATGTGCCGCCGCCACTCCTCCCGCGGGTCCGGCCGATCCACGCGGCACGCCTGGAAGATGGCGTCCCACAGGCGATCGACCTGATCGTGCGCGGGCGCTTCCGGGAACACGCGCGCCGCCCACGGGGCGACCGCGGCCGCGATCACGCACCAGCTCACCCGCATCGTGCTGATGTAGTCCTGCCTGAATGGCTGCATCTGCTCGGATGCGACGCGGAGGGCGGTCGCCACCCGCTCCGGGTCCTGCTCCTTGAGCAGTTCGGGGTTGCCGCCGGCGACGGTCAGGAACGCGGCGCCCTGCTCGGCCCGTTCCAGCATGCCCCGCACCTGCCACGCGGGGAACTCCTCGAACGAGTCGGCCGGCGCATGCTGGAAGCGCACCAGGTCCAGCCCGTCGTCGTGGTAGGAGACGTCCACGTACGGGCAGCCGGCATCGTACGCCCGCGCCGCCAGGGCCCGGGTCAACTCCACCGCCTCGATCGGCGAGCGAATGACCAGCCGCTGTCCGGGCTGCAGATTCAGTCCGACCCCGATCGCTAGATCGGCATACCGTTCCAGGTTGTTTGTCACGGGGCAAATCTAACGGATCGGGACAGTTTCCACGCGGAAACCGGTGCGGCACCTCGCCGCGGCGATTGACGCCTCCATTGAACTAAACCAAACTAAGTTCATGTTGGTCGTGAACACCCATGAAGCGAAGACCAGGCTCTCCGAGTTGCTGCGCCTCGTGGAGGAGCGCAGCGAGCGCATCAGGGTGTGCCGCAACGGCAAGCCGATAGCCGAGATCGGCCCCATCACCTCGACCGAGGGCGACCCCTTGCAACCGGACCCGCTCCTGGCGGGAGTCGTGTTTCACGAAGACCCCGTCGCACCGCTGGCGGAAGAGGACTGGCCGGACTCGTAGCGGTGCTGCTCGACACCTGTACCCTGCTCTGGCTCGCCTCCACGCCTCGGAAGCTGCCCGGCAGCGTCCGGCGGGCGATCACCGATAACGCCGGCCATCTGTTCATCTCGGCGATCACGGGTTTCGAGATCGGCATCAAGCATCGGCGTGGTGCCCTCGACTTGCCGCTCCCTCCGGCTGACTGGATTGCCCGGGCACTGGAGCACCATCGAGTCCAGGAAATACCCGTCGAGTGGCGCATCGCCGAGCGCTCGACATCGCTGCCGCCACTGCACAGGGATCCCGCGGACCGGATCATCATCGCGACGTCCCTCATCACCGGAGTGTCGATTCTCACCCCGGACCGTCAGATCAGCCAGTATCCGGATGTCACGGTGGTCTGGGCCTCGGGATGACGGATTGCGCTACCCGAGCATGTCCTTGAAGCCCCCCGCCGGCACCGGCGCCGGCCGGCCGAGCATCCACTGCCACATCTCGGTGCGCAGCTCCCACTCCTTGTAGTGGTCGGAGGAGTGATCGACCGGACCGACGTGCGCTCGGATGCGGCGGTGAGCGACTTCCGCGACCGTCTCCGGATCGTGGTTCCAGGTCGGCTCCGTCGGAGCGGACTGCCGGTCGAACAGGAACTTGAGCATGTAGCGATGGCGGTCGGTCAGATTGCGGCTGGCGGCGTGCCACAGGTCGTAGTGGGTGATGGCCACGGTCCCTGCCGGCACCGCCAGGGCCACCTGGTCCTTGATGTTGGCGTAGGTCGCCATCCGCTCGGTGGGGGCGTTGCGGAAGTGGGTGCCCGGCATGATCATGGTCGGTCCCTGCTCCAGCGGCACCTCGTTTGGGTAGTACATCGCCAGGACGCACCAGACTTGGTGATGGCGCACGTTGGTGCCGTCCTGGTGCCAGCTCTGACTGCGTGAGCCCGGCGCGTTGACGTGCAGGTGGCGATGGCCGTTCATCACGTAGTCGCTGCCGAGGAGGCTGATCAGCGCCCCGCGCACCTCCGGGTGGGCGTAGACCTCGTGCAGCAACGGGACGTGATCGAGTATTTCGTTGCCCACGCCGTCCACCTGCCTGCACTGCTTGGCGATCGCCTCGTTGAGGCCCGCCGGGTACTCCGGGTGCAGCAGGTGATAGCCGTGGGTGACGAAGTGCAGCACCTCGTCGTCCGAGAGCAGGCGCGGCGGCTGCTTGCTCAGGTCAGTCATCGAACTCCTCCAGTTTCTCGAGGATGAACTCGTGCCCTATGACGTCGATCTCGCGATCGTCGAACGGCGCCCGCTGCTGCGGAAAGTGAACGACCCGCCAGCCGTCCACGATGGCGTCGTGGACGGTGCGGTAGGGCGGCTCCGGGGCCTGCGGGTCGATCTCGGTGACGGCGCCTGCGACCGGCTCGTGGATGGCGGCGGCAACCAGGTGGGAGTAGATGCTCGGATTGACGGCGTGCAGGTACAGCAGCCGCTGGCGCAGCCGGCAACGGGAGCCGCGGGCGTCGGCCAGCAGCCGGTCGAGGTCGGCCTGGCGCAGGCTGCCGCCCGCCCGCAGCGTGCGGCGCGCGGCAGCCGCCCAGGCGGCGACCGGATCGGCTGACGAGGGTGTGGAAGCGGTGGACATCACGGGTGCTCGTGCCCGCTACGCTACCCCATCCGCGGACGCAGCACGACACCGTGCCGAACAAAACGCCGCGTCAGACACGAATCCGGTACTCGTACGCAGGCGACGCGTGATCCCGTTCACCCGCCTGCTGCAGGCGGGCCAGAGTGACCACGATCTCGCCGGTCGCCCGATCCTCGTACACCCGGAAGTTGGATAGCTGCAGGGATGGCGAGTCAGCGCGCCCCCGGTCATCGATCGTATGCACGGTCTCGGGCCGCAGCGCCGGCCTGGCCTCGTCCACCTCTGCGATGTGCAGGGGATGGCGCGGCCGGTTACCGGCGGGATTGGCGTCCAGGACGTTGCCGATCCAGTACAGCCGGCCGGTGGCAAAGCTTCGTATCAGCCTGGAGCCGGCGGCCGGCGAGTAGAACGGCGACCCATCCGCGTACCCGAACGGACGTGGCCGATCCCACGTATTGCCGCCGTCCCGGGACAGCGCCAGCCACTTGCGCCCCGGCAGGTGCGGCGCCCGGTCGTTGCTGCCGCGCATGACCATCATGATGCGTCCGTCGGCAAGTTCGGCCACGGTCGGCTCGTCCAGGCCGCGGGTCGAACGGCCGGCGTCGATGGCGAGCATGCCTCCCAGCTCCCATCGCAGCTCGCCGGCGCATCGGCTTCCGCGGAAGCAACCGGCCTCCCAGCGGATGCCGGCGACGTCTCGGTAGTCGCTGCCCAGCGGTATGCGGCACGCCGGCAGGAGCAGCGTCCCGTCCGCGAGCTTGAGTGGCGCGCAGAACGACAGTTGCGTGCAGTTCTCGCCGTAGATGGTGCCGGGTGCCCACCGGGTCTCGTCGCCGCCAGCGGTCACCAGAGGCGCCGGCGGCGAAAATGTGCGTCCTCCGTCGTCGCTGTGGCGCAGCATGATGCGGGTATGGCGCTTGGCCGGCCCGGAGAAGGTCCCGTCTGGGTAGTGCTGGTCGTTGAAGAGATGCAGAAGCCGATCCGACTCCTCGTCCAGGAACAGGCACGCCTCCCCCCATCGATGGATGCCGCGCGGACCGGGATGGGGTCGATGCACGACCTCCGGGGGATCCCAGCCCATCCCGTTGTCCCGGCTGCGCCGGGCGTACACCGTGCCGGTCGTGTCGGAGTGCACCTGCAGGGAGTACAACTGCAGCAGCTCGCGGCCCTGCACCCGCGCGTAGGCCGTGTTGGTGAGCAGGATGCTCAGGCCATAGCCGAGCTCGTCCGGAGCATCCACCCACGGCGCCTCGACGGGGATGAGCACCCTGCGCGACACGCGCAGCCGCGGGCGCGCGGACATCGGCTACGCTTCCGCGAACGGGAAGGTGCCGGCGTAGCCGAGGGCGTCCAGCGTCAGGTCCGGGGTGCTGACGAACCAGATCTCCGGATGCATGGGGTTCTGCTGGTAGTGCAGCACCAGATTCGCGCGGATGTCGTCCTCCGGGTCGTCCCCGAACTTGGCGCCCTGGTGCGGTATGTGGCTGAAGAACACCACCGCGTCGCCGGCCATCGGATAGAGATGCTCCTGCGGCTGCTCGTCACACCACCTCTGGAAGCGGTTGCCGCGATCCTTGGTGTAGCGGACGTGCGGCAGGATGGCGTCGGGGAGCCGCCGGTCGACGTAGCCGGTGAGGAACGTCAGCCGCCCGCGCTCCGGCGTGTTGTCGGTGAGGTAGAAGGTGCTGTTCATGCACAGCGCGCGCAGCGGCCTTCCTGCCTCCGACCGGCGCTCCTGGTACTGGTAGTCGGGGAAGTCCATGTGCCACTCCTGCAGGTAGGCGCGCGGGTTCATGTGCGCGCGCAGCGAGCGGAGCTGGCACTGTTTCCCGAGGACGGCCCTGAGGTACGGCGCAACGCTCGGGTGGCCGACCAGCAGCCGCGACTGCTCGGGCGCCAGCTTCAGAAGGCTCTCGAAGGCGACGTTGCCGACCGAGTTGTCGATCTCGTTCAGGCCGCGGCGGTGCATGCCATAGAGCGTGTCCTTCCACCACGCCACGGCTTCGTCATCGAGCGCGCCCGGCACCAGCAGGAAGCCGTCCCGCTCCAGATCCGCCAGGCCCGCCGGCGCTTCCCCATCCACCGTCATCTGTCCTCTCCACGCAAACTGTCGCGCAGACCGGGCTTCGCCGCAACGGCCCTGCGGCGCGTCAATCCGGGGACCACGTCGTGGCATGGATGCCCTCCTCGCCGGCTCCGGCCCACAGCGTCAGGATGCGGCCGTCGCGGAGAACGACCGAGCTGGTTCGGGCATCGATCGTGTGGTAGGCCAGGATATAGGCGTCCGGCTCCCACGTGCGCCCTCCATCGGCACTCACGAGCGCTCGCGCGCCGCCGCAGGCGTCCTTGTGGTCGTACGTCAGCACCACCCGGCCGTCGGGCAGCAGGACCGCGTCCGCCGATACCATGTGGATGCGCGTGACCAGCTCCGGCGTGGTCCAATGGTATCCGCGGTCGCGCGAGAACATGACCGCCTCGTTCTTGTACCTGCCTTCACCGCATACGTTGCGTGAGGGGAACGGCCAGCCTTCCGGTGGAGCGCCGGCAGAGGACGAGCCGAAGTAGTCGTCGCTCGCCGCGGGGCGCTGGTACCGGGTGGCGCAGAGCAGCTCGCCGGACGGAAGCTCCAGAAAGTTCGATTCGGTGCTGCCGGGGGGCAACACCGCCCAGTCGTCCCAGGTCCTGCCGTCATCACGCGAGCGCAGCATCACGTCGCCGCGGTAGCCCGCCTGCCGCGACGGATCGATCGACGCGGTGCCGCAGCCCATCACCACCGTACCGTCGGACAGCTCGGTGATGCGGCTGCCGTCGCCCGCGCCGCCGTAGCGCATCGGCCCCGGCCGGAGCGGCCCGGCGGTCCACGTCCGTCCCCCGTCCTCGCTGCGCGCGATGTTGGTCTGCCGGTTACTGGGCGCGCCGGTCGCCCGGTCCGCCGGCCGCAGCAGCGTCGAGTAACCCATCAGATAGGTCCCGCGGGCCGTGACCCCGAAGGCGAACGTGGTGGCCTGGTTTCCCGGCCGCGTGACCTCGGCGATCCGCGTCCACGTGCGTCCCTCGTCGGTGGAGCGGTGGATGGCGGAGGTTCGGCTTGCGAAGACCAGGCTGCCGTCGGGATGGCGGCAGACCACCACGCCCTTGGTGCCGGCGCCGGCGAAGAACCGCTGCTCGGCGGGCCGCCGCCGGAACACGATCATCTCGTAGTCGTCGATGAAGTCGCCGCCCTCGAACCGGTCGTCGGGCCGCATCCGCACCAGTCCGTTGTCCAGGTAACCGCGCGAGTCGACGCGGTGCGACGACAGGTTGGGATAGACGAGGGGCGGCCGCCGCAAGCCCTCGGGCGTCCAGCGGACCACCACGATGGCCGGCCCGTGGCTCGACTCGTCCATGCGGCGGCCGTCCATGGGAGCCATGGCCGGCGGAATGGCCGCGCCCCGGTCGTAGGCGGAGACGATGGTCCCGTCGTCCAGCGCCACGCTGACCGCGCCGCCGCCGGGATCGCAGCGCAACGGACGCGGCTGCACGGTGTTGGTGGCTGCGCGGGCGTGCCCCAGCACGAACACCTCGGTACCCCACGTATCGCCATCGTCGCCGCTGATCAGAGCACGGGCTCCATAGGGGTAGCAGGGCTCGGCGTAGGTGAGCACCACCCGTCCATCCGGCAGCCCTACCCGGTGCCCCCGCTCGCGCACGCTTTCAGGCTCATCCGGCCCGGCGCCGGCCGGGATCTCGCCGCCGGCCTGCCATGTCTCCCCGTAGTCGTCCGACGACAGCACGGCAATGGTCCCCTCGTGATGGAGCGCTGCCAGGACGGAATCCGGCGCCTGCTCTGCCAGCGCCAGGACGCGCCCGTTCGCCCCTGCATGCTCGCGCAGGGACCCGAGGCGCTCCCAGGTCACGCCACGGTTGGTGCTGCGAGCCAGTGATCCGGCGCGCCCGCAAAGCAGGAGTTTCGTTCCGCGTCCGCACAGCATGGGCGCCGTGTCACCGGGCAGGGCTTCCTGCCGCTCCACGCGGATGCGGCGGTAGCGCAGGATCTCGCGGTCCGAATGATCACCAGACATGGCATCACCTCGATGCATACGATTGGCGGATCCGCATCCGCGTGTCACGGTGTGGAAGGAACACCATGACGGCACACGGCGCGCGGATCTCCCGGATCGGCAGCGAGCGCGCGATCGGCGGCAACAACATCGTCACCCGTGACGGCGTCTGCCACGTCGTGTGGCAGGACGTCAGCCGGGCCGGCTACCTCAACCGGGTCCGCTCCTACCGTTACGCCACCGGCCGGTGGACGGAGCCGGTGACCCTCAACGTCGGCGTCGACAACCACGCGCGGCCGGTCATCACCGTCGACCGTGACGGCCGGCTGCACGTCGTGCTCAGTGGCCACGGCACGCCGGTCACCTGTCGCAGCTCGATGAGTGCCAACGACTCCTCGGCATGGACCCCCGAGCAGCCGGCCGGCTCCGGCACCTACCCCATCCTGGTGTGCGACCGGGACGACACCCTGTTCCTGACGA
>JAPOQV010000073.1 GCA_026710565.1 Spirochaetaceae bacterium
GCCCAGGCGGCGGTCCGCGCGCGGATCGCGCCGCCGCCGTACCTGGGCGGCGAACCGGCCGATCGTGCCATCGCCGACAGGCGCCCCCGCGCTCGCCTGGCACACGTTGCCGGCATCCTCCGGGCACCTTGGCGCGTGGACACGGCGCGTGTCCTCCGCTACCGTGCGGGCCCGCGACCGAGCCGCACGGAGGGGTTGCCTTGAAACTTGGATTCGTCACGTACCAGATCGGTGCCGAGTGGGACGTTCCCACGCTCATCAGCATGTGCACGGCTGCCGGATTCTCCGGCGTCGAGCTGCGGACCACCCACGCGCACGGCGTGGAGGTGGAGTTGAGCGCGGCCGCGCGCGCCGAGGTGCGGCAGCGGTTCGCCGACGGCGGCGTGGAGATCGCCGGGCTCGGCAGCGCGTTCGAGTACCATGCCGTCGACCCGGCCGTCGTGCGCGAGAACATCGACGGCACCATCGCCTACGCACAGCTCGCCGCCGACCTGGGTTGCCCCGGCATCAAGGTGCGTCCCAACGGCCTGCAGACCGAGGCGGGCATCCCCGAGGACAAGACCCTGGAGCAGATCGGCCTGGCCGTCCGCGAGTGCGCGCACGCCGCCGCGGACCTGGGCGTCGCCGTCAGGGTCGAGGTGCACGGCCGCGAGACGCAGGAGCCGCGCCGGATGCGCACCATCATCGACCATGCCGACCACGACAACGCCTTCCTGTGCTGGAACTCAAACCCCGGCGAGGCGGTCGACGGCTCCATCGACGAGGCCTACGCGCTGCTGCGCCACAAGATCGGACTCGTGCACATCACCGAGCTGCACACCGCGTACCCCTGGCGCGACCTCTTCGCGAAGCTCCACCGCGACGGCTACGCCGGCTACACGCTGGCCGAGATTCCGGCCAACCCCGACGGGGAGCGCGTCCTCAAGTACTACCGGGCGCTCTGGGAGGCGTACCAGCCGTCGGCTAGCGCCTGATCTCCTCCGCGCTCACTCTGCCGGCGTAGACCTTGAAGTACCGGTGTTGCCGCAGCCCCAGCTCTTCGTAGAACGCGGCCGCCGGCGTCGCTTCGTTGGCGATCAGGGAGATGGAGGCGTCCGCTTCTCCCAGCCTGTCGAGCAGGTGGCGGACCAGTCTACGCCCGTGGCCTGACCGCCGGCGATCGGCGTGCACGAAGAGTTCCTGGACGTAGTAGTTGACCCGGTCCCGCCACGGGTAGCAGTAGCCGAACATCGCTCCGATCACCTCCTCGCCGTCGAGCGCCAACAGGCAGTGATCGGGGTCGAATTTCCAGAATCGCTCGAGGTAATCGAGCGCCCGAGGCACGCTCCAGGACTCCCGGTACGGCGCCTCGGCAAACACCTCTGCGAACAGCCGCGCGCAGTCCTCCAGGTCCCCGCGCACGATGGGACGTATCACCGGCTCAGGCGACCGAGTCCCTCGCTTCGGCCAGCGCGGCGTGGCAGCGTTCGGCCGCGTCCCAGGGATCGTAGTCGGGCAGCTTCCAGATCATGGCGCTCACCTCCGCGGTCACGGCGATGGACGTGCCGTGCGCGGCCAGCAGGCGGAAGTACTCGGCCAGGTCCAGGCTTCCCTCCCCGGGAAGCTGGAAAACGACCTTGCCGTCGGCATCGGTGTAGCCGTCCTTGACGTGGATGTGCACGGCATGCGGCAGGCACAGGTCGACGCTGTGGCGGAGATCCATCCCCTGCACGTGGAAGTGGCTGATGTCGAAGTTGATGCGCAGCGCCGGATGTTCGGTCCGTTCCATCAGCCAGACCGCCTTTTCCGGGGCGTCCAGCGCGCCGCCGACGTGCGGCTCCGCGGCGAGGATCACGCCGTGCTCGCGGGCTATGTCGGCGAGCTCGATCAGAGAGGCCGCGATCCGCTCGCGCCCGCCGTCCCATGGGGGGCTCGTGCCCGCGGGCGGCGAGCTGAACACCGCCGGCCCGCCGTCCAGCCACAGGTCGCGGGCCAGGCCGCAGATGGCCCGGAACCGCTCCAGCATCGCCGGCCGGCCGGGGCCCTCCTCGGCGAGCGGCAGCAGCGCCATCACCGCCGACAGGTCGAAGCCCAGGTCGCGGATCGTGCCGGCGAGCCGCTTGCGGTCCTCCCGGTCCATGAGGTCCGGCGCGGTCGCCCACCCCTCCTCGCCCATGATCTCGATCGACTGGTAGCCCATCGCGCGCAGCCGCGGCAGCGCCTCGTAGACGTCCAGGTTCTGCATGGCGTAGGTGCCGTATCCCAGCTTCATCGGACTGCTCATGCCGCCTCCTCCATTCGCGTGCGCTCGGCGTGCAGCAGGGCGATCCAATGCTGCATGTAGCGGCCGTGATCGTGCCAGGTGCGGCCGGAGACCAGGTTGCCGTCGACCGCCCACGGCTCCTCGGAGTAGATCCCGCCGCACACCTCCAGGTCGAACCGGCACTTGGGGACGCACGCCATCGTCCTGCCCTTCACTACCCCGGCATACGCCGGGATCTCCACGCCGTGGCAGACCGAGGCCACCGGCTTGTCGTGCTCGAAGAAGTGGCGGGTGATGCGCACCAGGTCAGGATCGTAGCGGATGTACTCGGGCGCGCGGCCGCCGGAGAAGAAGAGCCCGACGTACTCCTCGGGCCGCACGTCGGCGAAGGCCACCTCCGCCTGGATGGTGTAGCCCTCGTACTCGCGAGTGATCTCCCAGCCGCTCTGCGGGATCTCGTGCAGCACCATCTGGTAGCGCCGCCGCTCCGGGCCGGCGACCACCGGCCGAAATCCCTCCTCCTGCACCCGCAGGAACGGATAGAGCGTGTCCACCGTCTCGGTGGCGTCGCCGACGATGATCAGCACGCCGTCCGTTTCGTTCTTCATGCCAGCCTCCTCCGCGCCCGTTCGCTCGGCAGCGTACTTCGGCGCCGAACCGGAAGGCGAGCGCGCCCGCGGGCGGTGGACGGCCCGCGCCCCGCGGCCTATCGTCGACCGGCGCACCACCACCCGATCATGAACATCCTGATCACCGGAATCACCGGCCGCATCGGCGCCAACGTCGCCCGCCACTTCCTTGCGCACGGGCACGCGGTGCGCGGCTTCGTCTGGCCGGAGGACCGCCAGAGCGCCAAGCTGCGGCAGCTCGGCGCGGAGATCTTCGAGGGAGACCTGGCCCGCTCCGCCGACGTGGCCGCCGCGGCCGCAGGGCAGGAGGTGATCCTGCACCTGGGAGCGGCGTTCCAGGCCGGCGGCCCTTTCACGCCCGAGCAGTACTTCGACACCAACGTCAAGGGCACCTTCAACGTGCTTCAGGCCGCCTCCGGGCTGGGCCGATCGCTCCGGCACGTGATCGTCTCCAGCACCGACGCGACCATGCACAAGTACCCGGAGGACGGCATCGACGAGCCGATCGGCACCGACACCCTGCCGCTGGACACCACCGGCTGGTACGGCTACAGCAAGATCCTCACCGAGCACCTGGTGGACCGCTACGTCCGGGACGAGGGTATGCCGGCCACCGTGTTCCGCTACGGCTTCGCGTTCGGCGCGGGCGAGATGGTCACCTTCCCGCAGTTCCACCTGCGGACGTTCATCGAACAGCTCGAAGCGAGCCCCGATCCGGAGGCGCGGGAGGTGCTCGCGGCCATGCGCGCGACCTACACCGGCGAGCCCCACCTGGTCGTCGCCCGCGACCGCCGCGGACGGCCGTGGAAGAAGCACACGGTGGAGGTGCGCGACATCGTGCACGCCTACGAGCGGGCCACCGGGAATGCGAACACCTTCGGCAAGACCTACCAGCTCGCCTCCGGCCGGCCGATCACCTGGGACACCGTCGTCCCCTACCTGGCCGAGCGGCTCGGCGCCCCCTGCTCGACCTTCGACCTGCCGGTCACGCCGACCCACTACGAGCACGACCTGTCGGTGGCCCGCCGGGACTTCGGCTACGACCCGCCGTTCTCTTACCGGCAGATGGTCGACGACGCCGTGCGCTTCGCCCGTGGCGGGGCGAGCGACATCATCGCCACGAAGCTCTGAACCGGCTCCTCGCGCTGGTCCCGACCCTGGCGATCCAGCGCGGGCTCTACGACATTCCGCGCGGCCCGCAGCGCTTCCGCGCCTACCTCGACGCGATGACCGACGGGCGCGGCGACCTGAAACTGCCGCTGCCGCTGTTCAACCCGATGGGCAAGGACCACGTCGCGACCGTGCTCGACCGGCTCATCGCCGCCGACGCCGAGGGCACGGCGCGCTCTGCGCTGGCGACGGCGGCGGACCGGCTGTCCGAGGACGCGCTCGGAGGCGCGGTGCGGGTGGCGCTGGTGGTGGCCGACGACGTGGGCGGCGGCTGGACCGACCGGGTTCTGTCGGACGAGCAGGTGCGCTTCCAGGGGAGAGCCCTCCGCAGGCGAGGCTGGGCCGTCGCCGTTCTCTGGACGGGCGACCCGCCCCCCGCGCACGGATCCGAGCGGATTGCGGCCGCCACGGCGGAAGCGGTGTATCGCTTGGCCTATCAGCGCAGGCACGGCGAGCCGCGTCTGCTGCGCGACCGCTTGTTGCAGGAAGGGCTGGCGGCACGCTTCGGCGGAGCACCCGAGAGCTGTCTGGCCCCCGCAGAGCGTGCTCGAACGGCCGCGGTCGTGCGCCGGCACCTCGACTCGGACCGGTTCGCCACCTGCTTCGCGTGCCTCTACGGCGACGACGCCGCCCGCCGGGCTGGATACGATGCGCTCGGGCTCGCGCCCTGGGCCGGACTCGCCTACGCGGCCGATGCGGTGGCGACCGCCGGCTGCGATCCTGTGCCGGCGCTTGAATCCGGACCGGGGACGGCGCTGCCGTCGTTGAGCTGAGCGCCTCCGGACGACCCGGCACGCCTCGGGGGGGCCTGCGGTCAGTCTTTCTGCTCGGCCTTCTGGATGAACTTCTGCTTGGCGAAGTCGCTCACGCCCTCGGCGGCCTTGGCCGCCTGCTCCCACTCGCCGCGCTTCTCGTGATAGTGCATGGCCTTGTAGGGCTCGGTGTCCTCGGCCAGATCGCCCGTGGTGCCGATGTTGGGTGAGGCGAAGGTGTGGGTCGAGTAGTCGCGCGGGGCCTCGGCGCCGCAGTCCGGGCACGGGGTCCGCGCGGCTTCCGGGCTTTCCGAGCTGAACAGCAGCTTCTCGAACAGCCGCTCGCAGGTCCTGCATCGATACACGTACACCGGCATGAGTCTGGTCCCAACGTGAACCAGCGCGAGCATATCAGAGGCGGCGTGTCCGGCGTCACTACCCTCGTCCCCTCTGAATCGACGATGGTTTGAAGCAGCACCGAGAGGCGTGCGTTCCCTGTGACGAAGGGTGTCAGTTTCCTGCGGACCCCGGTATCGGATGACGCCATGCACTCCGACCGGTAGGATTCGACCGGGAGCGGAGGGCGCCGGAAGAGGTGTACGTGAACGTTGAATTGATAGCCATACTGATGGCCATCGTCGCAGCGGCGATCGCTCTCGGCACCGCCATGCTCGCTTCGATACGCGGTGTTCGGCATGAGGTGCGAGACCTTCGGGGCGAGATGAAGGCCATGGAGACCGGCCTGCGCGGCGAGATCGGTGGCCTGCGCGGCGACATGAGCACGCTCGACAGCAGCCTGCGCAACGAGATCGGCGGCCTGCGCGGCGACGTGAACACGCTCGACAGCAGCCTGCACGACGAACTGAACACGCTCGACAGCAACCTGCGCGGCGAACTGAACACGCTCGACAGCAACCTGCGCGGCGAACTGAAGGCGACGGAAAGCAGGCTGCGCGACGAGATGCAAAGCGGCTTCAAGGAACTCACCTCGCGGGTGCTCAACATCGGCGACCGGCTGTCCAAGGTGGAGGGAATCATCGAAGGGGTATTCTGGGGCGCCCGCAACCAGCACGCCGACAAGCCAGGGGAAGGAGCGGCGTAGCGGTTCGGCGCCGCGCGACCGATATCGACGCTGATCGAGCTCCGGTCACCCTCGCGGGGACGCGGAAGCGGAATCCTTGGTCACGATGCGGTACCACACGTGATCGAAGTTCGGGCCTGACACGAACCCGGTCACACCGGTACGCCGCGCGATCTGGTCGGTCTGCTGGAACATGATCACGTAGGGTCCCTCGGTCTGCAGGCGCCGCTGCAGGTCGAGATAGAGCAGCTTCCGCCGTTGCGGATCGAGTTCGTCACGCGCCTCGACCACCGCCGCGTTGAGGTCGTCCCGCGCCCACGCGTTGCGCCACGCGAGCACGCCGGTGAGCCCGGCCTCCGGGCGGTTGTCCGGGTTGCGCGCGAACGCGTCGGCGTTGGCGTGCGGGTCGACATAGTCAGGCGACCAGGGGGCCAGGATCAATTCGTGCTCCCGCGCCCGGTACTGCGGCCAGAGCGTCGCGCCGGCCTGCGTCACGACCTGCGCCTCAATGCCGACCTGCGCCAGCGTCTCCCGGACCGCCTCCGCGATCGCCGGGAACGGCGGGCTGTCGAGCGCGTCGAGGCGCACCGCGAACCCGCCGCCGTGGCCGGCCTGCGCGAGCAGCGACCTGGCGCGGGCGAGGTCGATCCGGTACGGCGTCTCCGTATAGGCCGCCCACAGACCCCGCGGCCAGAACGCCTGATGGACGATGAACTGGCCGGCCAGGAAGGACTCCGCCATGCCGTGGTAGTCGACCGCGTGCCTTAGCGCCTGCACTACCCGATCGTCGCCGAGGATCGGATGCGAGGCGTTCGCCGCCAGGTACAAGACCACGCCCTTCGGAAAGTCTTCGACGGCTACCTCGGCGTTGCCGGCGAGCCCGGCGATCAGGTCGGCCGTGAGGTCACGCGCCACGTCGACCTCGCCTGCCTCCAGCAGCCCCCGTTGTGCCGGCGGCTCACTCACGTGGCGCAGGACCACGCGCTGCACGCCGGGCGCGCCGCGGCGGTAGCCGCGATTCGCTTCGAGGGCCACGGACTCGTTGGCCTGCCAACTCGCAAGCCGGAACGGCCCGGAGCCGGCGCTGTTGGTCTGCAGCCACCCGGTCCCCAGGTCGCCGTCCCGCTCGTGTGCCAGGACGAGCTCGCGGTCGACCACCGAGGCCACGCCGGCCGAGAGCGCGTTGATAACCAGGCCGGGCGAGAAGCCCTCGGCGATCGTGATACGGACGTGCCGGTCGTCGACCACCTCGATCGACTCGCCGGCGTTGTCCGCATTCCAGCCGAACTGGGTGAGGATGAAGGCCGGCGACCGGTCGAGGAGCACCGCGCGCTCCAGCGAGAACTCGACGTCCTCCGGGCGCACCGGGTTGCCGGAGTGGAACCGGAGGCCGTCGCGGATCCGGAAGGTGATGATTCTGCCGTCGTCGCTCACCATGTGGCTCTCGGCCACGCCGCCGGTCAGCACGCGGGGGTTCTCCGGCTCGAACGTCATGACCCGATCGTAGACGTTGGCGAGGAGCTCGCCCGTCGTGATTTCGAACGCCTCCGCGGGATCGAAGGTGATGATGTCTGCGATGTCCTTCGCCATCACCAGGGTGTCCCGCGGCGTCTCGGCCTGCGCGGGAACGGAGGCCAGGGCCAGCGCGCCCAGTAGGACGAGGATCGGAGCGGCGATTCGGTATCGCGACAAGTATGCAGCTATCACTGATCGAACGGATTGCCCATGAATCGCTCGAAGCACAGTTGCTCCGGGTGTATGCCGATCGAGATCCCGTACTCCCGCGCTGCGCGTATGCTCTCCGGCGCGTCCTCCCTCATCGCCATCACCCTGCCGGGATAGGCGATCTTGATGACCCGGTCCTTTTCGACGTGGAAGTACCAGCCGGGCGATCCCAGCCGCTCGGCGACCTGCTCCATCAGGGAGTCGACATCGTCATCCGACACTTCGACGTCGCAGAACGTGAACTCGCCTCTGGAGCCCTCGCGTTCGAGCCGGCCCTTCGAACGTCCCTGTACTTCGACGCGGTCCCAGATTTCCCGATCGCTCACCAACGATTCGGCGATCAGCACTCCTCTCCACTTCATGTGCTCGCTCCGCGGGTCGTCACGCACGTCTGCTCCGGCGACGGCTCAGTCTTCGATCAGACGTTTGCCCATGCTCACGACATCGTCCTCCGAGTAGCCGATCGACCGGTAGAACGCGACGGCGTCGGCGTTCGATCGCCTGATCTGCAGATTGGTCTTGGCACAGCCCATCTCCCGTAAACCTGCCTCGGCCTGGTCCATCAGGAGGCGGCCGAAGCCTTGCTTCCGGCAGTCTGCCGCGACCACCAGGTAGTTGACCCAGCCCCGATGGCCTTCGTAACCGACCATCATCGTCGCTACCACCCGGCCGTCCAGCGAGCCGACCAGAAACAGATCTCGTTGGACACGCAGCTTGCGATGGATGTCATTCACCGGATCGTTCCAGGGTCTGACCAGCCCGCACGCACGCCACAGGGCCACCACTGCGTCCTGGTCGGACTCCCGGTATGGGCGAATCTCCATCCCGTTTGCGTTGCGAGCGCCGGACATGACCTTACGACTGGCCTCCTTGCTCCCTGGTCGCTGGCTTCCACGACTCCACATATGCGTCTCCCAGCCTCAATCGCGTGAGAAAGAGAACTTGACCCGTGTGGAGCTCGAGATGGCACATGGTGTCATACACCGCGTCCAGGACGATGGTGTCGAATCCCTGGATTCTCTTGCGTGCGAGGAGATCGGAGCCCCCGAGATGCGAATAGGCCTCCCCTGCGCGGTCGAGAACGGCGTTGAATTCGGCCTGGAGATCATCCTTGGGGACTCGCTCTACAATCTGGAATTCGCTGGGACGATCACGCGCATCCGGCTCGCCGCCCATCGCCGAGAACGCCCACTGTCGAAGATTGCCCATCAAGTGCTGGATGATCACACCGACCGGGTTGCAGCCGTCACGCGCCGTCCACCACACGTCCTCGGTCGTCAGTTGATCGAGGCAGTGGTTGATCTTGTCCCGTGCGTGATCGATCTGATGCCTGGATCTCGCCATGAATGCGAGTGGGATGTCGCCGTTCATTGAGCTCTCCTCGGTTCGATAGTAGCGGTCCGTCACCTCGTCCGCCCTCGTGGAGTCCGGCGGTAGCTCGGGGCGCGGCCTGGCAGCACGGAGCGCCCGCGCCGTGCGGTCCAGATTCACGAGTATGTCAAAGCGCCGAGAAATGGCCTTGGGCGACATGTCCCGCGACACGCCACGGCTCCTGGCCTTCAGGTCCATTGACTCAACTCGTCGTGCCGACACGTCTCACGTCTCGGCCTGATCACGATGAACCTGCCTGCGTCTCTTGAGAATCAGAGCCGGATGACCAGACTCCATGCGTTCCCACCCCAGCACCAGGTCGGCGCCGTCCTTGGGGCGCTGTATCGAGGCATACCGGTCCTCCGCCGGCATCCACTGGTCTCGCCACTGAGCAAGAGCGTCCTGTCCATCGCGGGCCAAGCCCCGTGCCAGACGGAGCTCTCGCGGGCAGTCTATCCACACCCTGAGCTGATAGTAGTCTTTCAGCGGTGGTAACAGCGCGTACACGCCTTCCACCAACACGATACCGTCCGCCGGAACCCCGCGCCGCTCGGCGAGCGCGTCCGTGCCCCAATCGTATCTGCGATAGCTTGCCTCGTCTCCCGCGGTCAAGGGCTGCAGCACCTCCCGCAACAACCGAGACACCTCCATGTTCTTCCAGGGAGTCAGTACCGCATCGCGACCGCCCACACGGTTGTCGCGCGGTACGTAGAAGTCATCGATCGGGACGACCGAGATGCAAGAGTCCTTCCGGGCGATCGACGCCGAAAGTACGCTCTTGCCGGCTCCTCCCGGACCGTCGATCCCCACGAGCGTCGTCCCGGTCGCGGCGTGGCACCCCTGAATGGCCTGCAGCACATGGTCGACGATCTCGTGTCCTCGCTTCACGTCGTTACCACTCTGCGTGGATGATCGATCTTCATGCACCGGCACGACAACGGAGGCCCGCGGGGCCCGTCGACGCGTCCTCGCCATGCGATGATCGGCGCGTGCCCCGCTCCGTCGTTCGGCCGTCCCTCTTCCTTGCAGCAGCCGCCCTGTTCGGCTTGTCACTGCCGTCCGCGTTCGCGGGAGGCGACCCCGAGCCGATCCGGCTGAACGTCTACGCCGCCTCCTCGCTCACCGACGCCTTCACTGCGATCGAGCGAGCCTTCGAGGCGGCCTACGACGGCGTCGACGCGGCGCTCACCTTCTCCGGGAGCCAGGTGCTGCGCCTGCAGATCGAGCACGGCGCGCCGGCCGACCTGTTCGCGTCGGCCGATCCCGACCACGCGCGGGCGCTGCGCGAAGCGGGCCTCCTGCGCGGCGTCCGGCCCTTCGCCGTCAACGAGCTCGCGCTGATCGTACCCCTGGACAATCCGGCCGGGATCGAGTCGTTCGGTGACCTGGCCGCCGCCGAACGGCTGGTCATCGGCACCGAGAGTGTCCCGGTGGGCCGCTACACCCGCGCGGCTCTGCGCCGCTCCGCGGCGTCGCTGGGCTCGGAGTTCGAGGCGGCGGTGCTGTCCCGCGTGGTTTCCCTGGAGAACAACGTGCGGCTGGTGCGGGCGAAGGTGGAGCTTGGCGAGGCGGACGCCGGCATCGTCTACCGCACCGACGCGGCGGCCTCAGCGCGGGTACGTACGGTCCCGATCCCTGCGGATCTCAACGAACCCGCCGAGTACGTGATCGGCATCGTCGCGAACGGTGACGCCACCCGGTCGGCCGAGCGATGGATTGCCTTCCTGCGCTCCCCGGAAGGCCAGGAGATCCTGGGCGAGCACGGGTTCCTGGCTCCCTGATGCGTCCGCGAACCGCGTCCGACGTGGGTGCCGGCACCGCGCCGTTCCTGCTGGCGGTGCCCATGCTGGGCCTGCTGGTGCTGCCGGTGCTGGCCCTGATCCTGGCCACCACGCCGGCCGATCTGGCGGCAGGCCTGCGCCATCCGCTGTTCGCATCGGCGCTGTGGCTCAGTGCACGCACCAGCATCGTCACGCTGGTCGTGGTGCTGGCCGCCGGCACGCCGCTGGCATGGTGGCTCGCAGCCGCGCGCGCCGGCCCGACGCGCGCGGTCGAGCTGCTGATGCGCCTGCCGATCGTGATCCCTCCCGCCGTGGTGGGCATCGGCCTGCTGGCCGCCTTCGGCCGTAGCCGCGTACTCGGCCCGCTGCTGCAGGCGCTGGGCCTGCAGGTGCCGTTCTCGACCGCCGCCGTCGTGCTGGCCCAGGTGGTGGTGGCGGCGCCGTTCTACGTCCAGTCGGCGGCGTCCGCGTTCCGGCGGGTCGACGACGACCTGTTGATCGTCGCCCGCACGCTTGGCCAGCCGCCGGCCGGCGCCTTCCTGCGCGTGGCGCTGCCGCTGGCCATGCCCGGCCTGATCGGCGGCACTTCGCTGGCGTGGGCGCGCGCGCTTGGCGAGTTCGGCGCCACGCTCCTGTTCGCCGGCAACCTGCCAGGTGTGACGCAGACCATGCCGCTGGCGATCTATACGGCGCTGGAGTCCGACGTGCGCGTGGCTCGTGCTCTGGCACTGGCGCTGGCGGTGCTGGGACTGGGGCTGCTGCTGGCCCTCCGCCTGCTGCCGGAGATCTGGACCCGGCGGCGCAGCGCGCCGGGTGGGGAACCGGCCGCCGCAGCCGTTTCGGCCACGCCCCGGCAGGAGCGGCGCCCCGGCCGGCCCGAAGCCGCACCGGACGGCGCCGCCGATTGGCACGTGCGGATCTCCGCCCACCTGGGCTCCTTCCAGTTGGACGTCGACCTGCACGGCGGTGCCGCCCCGGTGGCCCTCATAGGCCCGAACGGCGCCGGCAAGACCACGCTGCTGCGGCTGATCGCCGGCGTCCACCGTCCCGACGCGGGGCTGATCCGTGTCGGCGACGAGGTGCTCTACGACTCCGAGCGCTCCCTCGTTCTGTCCCCGGAGGAGCGCCGCGTTGCCTACGTGCCGCAGGGTTTCGGGCTGTTCCCGCACCTGAATGTGGCGGACAATGTTGCCTTCGCCCTGCACGCCACCCGTCCTCGCCCACCCCGCGCGGAGCGCCGCCGCGCCGCCGCCGGGCTGCTGGCCGGCATGGGCGCCGCCCACCTCCTGGAACGCCTCCCAGCGACCCTCTCCGGCGGCGAACGGCAGCGCGTCGCCCTGACGCGCGCGCTACTGGTCGACCCGTCGCTGCTGCTGCTCGACGAGCCGCTCTCCTCACTCGATGCGCAGGCGCGCCAGACGCTGCGCGCCCACCTGGTCGAGCACCTGGCCGATCGGGCGCGGCCGGCGATCGTCGTCTCTCACGACGCCCGCGACGTGCTGGCCCTGAACGCGGACGTGTACGCGATCGAGGACGGCCGCATCGTCCAGCACGGCCCGGCCGAACGGGTCGCCGCCGATCCGGCCACCCCGTTCCTGGCCGAGTTCTTCGCGGGCGGCACGGGGGCCACCTCACGGGGCGGCACCGCCGGCGCTTGATTCGCCCGCTCGCAGGCGCCAAGGTCTGAATGCGATGGCCCGCACCACCCTGCGTATCAGCGAACCGATGCCGGCGCCGCACTGGGCGCTGCTGGAACGACAACTGCTCGACGCGATCACCGACGCGTACCTGGAGTTCTACGACCGCTACTTCGACCCGCGCGGATACCTGCTGTGCGTGCCGCGCTGGGGCGCCCTGGACGGCGCCGACGACGCGGCCGAGAACGTCGACGGCCTGACCGACCTGTACGCGCTGGGCGCGCCGCAGGTCCTGCTGGACCGCTACCGCGCCGGCATGAACGGGCACATCCGCCAGTACACGGAGGCGCGCTCGCCTTCCACCGAGCTGGCGCGCGACGGCATGTACTTCCGCGAGTTCCCGACCAGCATGGACTGGCTGCACAACGGCGAGGGCTACCATCCGCTGTTCCAGGAGGGGCTGTGCGACCCCGGCGACGCCACGTGGCAGGCGCGCATGCGCCGTTTCGCCGGCTTCTACCTTGGCGACGATCCGCTGGCCCTCAACTACGACCCCGAGCACCGGGTCATCCGCAGCCTCATGAACGGCAGCCGGGGGCCGGTGACGCGGCGTGCGGAGCTGGCCGACTGGGCGGGCGAGCCGTTCGAGCCCGGACGCTTCAGGCCCAACCGCTGGCACCGGACCTACGAGGACTACCTGGAGCACTTCTCCACCTACCGCAACGTGGCCGGCGACAACCCCTGCAACCTGTCGGCGACCGCGATGGCCTTCCAGACCTACCTGTTCTCGGGCGAGGAGCGCTACCGCGACTGGATCCTGGGCTACGTGGACGCCTGGGTGGAGCGCATGGCCTCCAACGACGGCATCATCCCCTCCAACGTGGGGCTGGACGGCGTCATCGGCTCCGCCGCGGGCGGGCGCTGGTGGGGCGGCACCTACGGTTGGAGCCACACGCTCACGGGCGGCCCGGTGGTGCGCCACACGCCGCGCCACCTGGGCCGCAGCATCCACGGCTTCGCCATGGCGATGATGCTCACCGGCGACCGCGGCTACCTGGAGCCGTGGCGGACCATGATCGAACGGATCAACGGCCTCGCCCGCACCGAGGACGGACAGACCGTCTACCCGCAGATGCACGGCGACGACGGCTGGTACGCCTGGTCGCCGGAGCCCTTCCAGCACGCGGCGAGCGAGCTGCGCTACTGGAGCCGCCCGGTCGGCGACCTGGGCAGCACGCCGTGGCTGAGCTACCTGGCCGGCGACGACCCCGGCTATCCGGTCCGGGTGCTGCAGGACGAGCTGGCGCGCGTGCGCCGCCAGCTCCGGGAGATGGACGAGGATCCCACCACGCCCGACACGCGCATGTCCGAGAACC
>JAPOQV010000074.1 GCA_026710565.1 Spirochaetaceae bacterium
CAGCTCGATCTCCTGCAGGCCGATGACGTGCGGGTCCGACTCCTTGACGATGGCGGCGATCGCCGCGGCGCGCGCCGGGAAGTCGGAGGCGATCACGTTGCCGTACAGCTCGCCGACGACCATCGGAATCTGGAACAGGTTCGTCGTCTCCAGCGCCGGCTCCGCGCTGCTGCCGACGTAGACGTTGTACGTCATCACGGTCACGGGAACCTCGGGCGGCCGCTCGATCGTCCGGCATCCGGCCAGGACGAGCAGCAGTGCGAGCAGCGATGGAGCGAGGGTGACCTTGAGCCTTGGCATGCGTGTCCTCCGATCGCGCCGTCGTCAAGCAGGCGGCGCCCAGCCCGGTCGAGGGTAGAACACCGATTACGGAGGATCAAATGCGGGATCGTGGACCCGGCCTGGATCGCGCCGGGCGTTTCCGGCATCCTGCGCGCCATGCTGATAGACGCCCACAACCATCCGAACTGGCACGGCCACGACGCCGACCGGCTCCTCGCCAACATGGAGGAGCACGGCATCGACCAGATGTGGCTGTTCTCCTGGGAGGTGCCCGAGACCGACTACAGCCCCAGCTACCATGCGCACCTGCCGCCCGGCGGCGTCGGCATCCCGCTGGCGGATGTCCTGAACGTCGGCCGCGCGGCCCCCGACCGCTTCGTGCTGGGCTACATGCCGGACGTCAAGCGCCCCGACGCCATCGACCGGATCAAGGCGGCGGTGGAGATTCACGGCATCCGCGTCGCGTCCGAGCTCAAGCAGCGGGTGCTGTTCGACGACCCCGACGCCCTGGACATCTACCACTTCTGCGGTGAGCAGAAGCTGCCCATCACCATCCACCTCGACTACCCGATCCCCACGGGACAGCGCTATCCGCGCCCCAACTGGTGGTACGGCGGCTCGCTGGACAGCTTCGAGCGTGCCGTCGCCGCGTGTCCGGAGACCATCTTCATCGGCCACGCGCCCGGGTTTTGGGGGCACATCTCCGGCGACGACCGCTGCATGACCGAGTCGTATCCGAAGGGGCCGGTCAAGCCCGGCGGGCGGGTGCTCCACCTGCTGGACACCTATCCCAACCTGTACGCCGACCTGTCGGCCGGCTCCGGTCTTACGGCGATCTCCCGCGATCCCGAGTTCGGCAAGCAGTTCCTGATCCGCTACCAGGACCGCCTGCTGTTCGCCCGCGACTACGTCGACGGCCGCCTGATGGACTTCCTCAAGACCCTGAACCTGGAGCGGGAGGTGTTCGACAAGATCGCCTTCCGCAACGCCCAGCGCCTGCTCGGGGACGCGGAGTAGCGTCCAGCGACTATGACGTCCGGGCGCGGGCCGTCAGCCTTGCGTCGTAACGGAAGTCGGAGACCGGTCCCGTCTCGATGTCGTCGAAGTCGTCGTGCTCGGGATTGACGATGAAGTTGCTCTCGCCGCGGACCGTCGCGCTGGGCACCTGGAGCACCGCAGATTGCCCGCGGTCGATCCATCGGTCGCCGATCACCCGGGTCACCGCGCGCGGCGTCGGCTTCGCCCAGCCCGGCGGCAACTCGTCCTCGTCGATGTGCGCGATCATCCGCTCGGGGATGAACACCGGCATCTTCCGGTAGACCTTCAGCACGTCTTCGGCCTTCAGGCGGACCAGCAATTCCATTGCCGCCAGCGCCAGGCTGTCGCCG
>JAPOQV010000075.1 GCA_026710565.1 Spirochaetaceae bacterium
GACGAAGTCGGCGGCCGGCACGGCGGGAGCGCCGGCGGCGTCAACCGGGCCGGCCGGCATGGCCGGTTCGGTGCAGGTATTCGTCCTGCCGGGGGCGTCTGTGACGTCGGGGCCGGCCGATGTCACCGAGTCCGGTTCGGTGTCACGCGTCGACTCGGCAGGTGCCGCTGAAGCTGCCGGTACGGCCTTCGCGGAGGCCAAGGGGGCGAAGGAGCTGCCGGCGGTTTCCGGCGACGATGTGAAGGAGCTCCTGTCCACCAAGGGACTGGCCGATATCGCCCAGTCGCTGGTGCAGGCACCTGACGGCCCGCAGCCCCAACTGGAGTTCCTGCACGGGTTGGAGGTCACACCCGAGTTCTTCGTGGCGCGGGGTCTCGCCGCCGCGGCCGGCAGCCTGTTCACCGATGAGGACATGCGCCGCGGCGAACCGGTCCTGGTGCTGGGTTCGCAACTCGGCGCCACCCTGTTCGAGGACGGGGTGGCGCTGGATCGGCAGGTGCTGTCGATGAACCGTCTTTACCGCGTCGTGGGAGTCCTTGCCCCGACCGGCACGGAGGTGGACGAGCAGGCGTTCACGCCGGCGCCGCAGGCCGCGGGTCGAATCGAGGGGTTCGGCCTCAAGACTGCGACTCAGGATACCAGTCTGAGATTCACGGTCGCGGACCCCGCCCATCTGGATGAGGCGCGCGCGCAACTGGTCAGTCACTTCGAGGCCGCGTATGAAGAAGGCGCCGTGTCGATCAGCATCCCGCGGGCCGAGGCGCAAGCGACGACCGACCGCTACCGGCGCCTGGTCACGATCATCCTGTTTCTGGCGGTGTCGGCGCTGATGATCGCGGCGGTCAACATGACCAACATCTTCTACGGCCGTGCCGTCCGCAAGCAGCGCTCGGCCGGCATTCTCAAGGCGGTGGGAGCCAGCATGGGGCAGGTGTTCGCCGTGTTCTTCCTGGAAGCGCTCATCGTCGGCGCGGTCGGCGGCGCGGCCGGTCTGGGGCTGGCGGCGCTGCTGTCCGGCCTGATGGAGCAGACGATCGGCTTCGGCGCACTGCACGCCGGACTGGTCATGGCTGGCGTCGCCGCCGCCTGGACCATCGTCGCCGCCTGCAACGTGCTGCCGGCCGTCGCCGCGGCACGGATACCGGCGGCGGACGCGATCCGCTACGAGTAGGCGGCGCCCCATGCGGACGCTCCGGTCGGTCCTGAGCAGCCTGGCGCGCTCGCCGTTCAAGTCGTCCATCACGCTGGCGACGGTGGGGCTGGGAGTGGGCGTCCTAATCTTCGCGCTGTCGATTTCGAGCGCATTCACGCGGTTGATCGCGGAGAACCTGGAACGGAACGGGCGCGTGGTGATGGTCGCCAACGCGCGCTGGGACGAGACAGGGGCCCTGGAGTCCGTCAAGCCGTTCCAGTTCGACGGCCGTGCGCCGGGTGCGCTTCTGCACGGCGTGGTCGGCGCACGGGCGGCGAGCCCGGTGACGCCGACAGGCTGGACGGACTTCGAGGCGGAGGGGGCCACCTACCAGATCCGGAGCGTGTTGGGGGTCGGTGAGTCGTATCTGGACGTGATGGGGCTCGACCTCGTCATCGGATCGCCGATCACCGCAGCGATGCTGGCGACCGGAGAACGCCACGCGCTCCTCAGCGCCACGCTGGCCGAGCTGTTGTTCGGGTCGCCGGCCGACGCGATCGGTCGGACGATCCGGGCACCGATGCCGGAGATCTCGATTCAGGGCGGAGGGGAGGTGCCCGACGGCGCGCTTGACCTGCTGCGGGACCTCCTGTCGCCGTCGTTCACGGTGGGCGGCGTGTTCGCCGACCCGAGCGAGCTGCAGCGCCGCTCCTACGGCATCGCCGACATGCTGGTTCCGGCGACCGCGGCGGTGCCCGGCAAGGCGGTGGACTTCATGGAGGGGTTCCTGATGTCGCGCCTCGCGCTGCTCGTCGGGGGCGGCGGATTCGACACTATCGAGAGTCAGACACGCGCCGCGCTGGCGCAGCAGTACGGTGATGACGTGGCGGTGGTGGTGTGGGAAGGGCAGCCGGCCGGCGGGAGCGCCGCCCTGGAGGAGGCTCGCTCGACCGTGCGGACCTTCTCGCTGGTGGTGAACCTGCTCGGCTTCGTGCTGTTGGTGACCGGCTGCGTCGGGATCCTCAGCATCATGCTGGTGGAGGTGCTGGGCCGGACCCGGCAGATCGCCATCGCCCGCGCGTTCGGAGCCACGAAAGGGGCGATGCTCCGCGAGTTCCTGGCCCGATCGCTGATCCTGGTGGGCGGCGCTTGCGCGATCGGCGTCGCCCTGAGCCTGGTGCTGTCCGGCCCGCTGACCGACCTGGTGATGCCGATCTTCCGCGGCGTGACGGAGGCCGATCTTGGCGGCACCGTCGTCTCGCCGGGGGGTGTGCTGGTCGGGGTTGCCGCCGCGCTGGGCGTGGGCGGCGTGATGGGAGTCCTGCCGGTGTTCTCGGCGCTCGCGCCGCCGATCGCGGAAGGCATCCGCGACTAGGCTACTATCCGAGCCAATGAAGATCACCGCCGTTCGCGTACTGCACATCGACCGCTACCTGTACGCGCTGGTGGAGACCGACGCCGGCATCACTGGCCTGGGGGAATCGGGGACCTGGGGCTACCTGGAGGCGTCGGGGGCGGTCATCGACCGCTGGCGGGAGTACCTGGTCGGCCAGGACCCGCTGCGGATCGAGCACCACTGGCAGTACCTGTATCGATCCATGCACTTCCGCGGGGCGGCGGTCATGGGCGCCCTGAGCGCCATCGACATCGCCCTGTGGGATATCGCCGGCAAGCACTTCGGCGTGCCCGTCCACCAGCTTCTCGGCGGACGCTGCCGGGACCGGACGCGGGTCTACTACCACGTGTTCGGGGAGACGAGGGAGGAACTGGTGCGCGCCTGCGTCGCCGCCAAGGAGCGCGGGTTCACGGCCGTCGGGCACCTGTCGCCGTTCTACGACGTGCCGCGGGAGAAGCCGTACGCGCCGGGGACGCACGCCGCCAAGATGGCCGACGCCATCGAGACCGTGGCCCGCTGCCGGGACGCGGTGGGCAACGAGGTCGACCTGTGCGTGGAGATCCACCGCCGCCTCACCCCTTCGGAGGCGGTCGTGTTCGCCGACGCCATCGAAGGCTATCACCCGATGTTCTACGAGGATCCGGTGACGCCCGACAACCTCGACGAGATGGTCGAGGTGGCTCGCCGCGTGAACATCCCCATCGCCACCGGCGAGCGGCTGCACAGCATCTGGGAGTTCCAGGCGCTGCTGCAGCGCGGCGCGGTGCAGTTCGCGCGGGTGGACGTCTGCATGGTCGGCGGCATCAGCCACGCCCGCAAGATCGCCGCGCTGGCCGAGGCGTTCCACGTGCAGGTGGTGCCGCACAATCCGCTGAGTCCGGTCAGCACAGCCGTGTGCGTGCAACTTGCCGCCTCGATCCCGAACTTCGCCATCCAGGAGCTTCCGACCAGCGAGGAAGAGTCTCCGAAACGTGACATCGTCGCGCAGCCGCTGACGGTGCGCGACGGCTACCTGCTGGTGCCCGAAGGACCCGGCATCGGCATCGAGCTGGCTCCGGGGGCCGAGCGGATTCCGCCGCGCCCGCGCCCGTTCGTGACGCGCTTGCACGAGGACGGATCGGTCGTCGACGATTGAGGACACCATGGATACCCGCAATACCAACGAGCGCACCGAGATCGCGAGCGCACGCCGCCCCGGGGTCGACTGGAGCACCCTGACCGCCGGCGAACGCATCCGCCACCTGGAACTGGAGGGATACCTGGTCCTTCCCGATCTGTTGACGACGGAGCAGATCGGCGCCATCAGTGCGGAGGCAGAGGGGTTGCCGCTCACCGCCACCGACTACTCGCCGCACAAGAAGGCCGCCGACGACCTGCTCGGCCACGATCTGCCGCAGACGATGGAGACGATCGCGCTGCCGCCCACGATCGCGTTCCTGGAGCGGCTGTTCGGGGACGAGGTGCTGTTCACGTCCATCGCCTACCAGCTCTGCGAGCCCGGCCACCCCGGCATCGCCATCCACACCGACGCGCAGCCGTACGGCTCCCGCATCTTCGGCAGCCCGTCCAGCTCGCCCGGTCTGATGCGCGGGCTCCACTACCCGGACGACCCGAACCCCCGGTGGTCGCCCCTCCCGGGGGGGCGCGGCCCCCC
>JAPOQV010000076.1 GCA_026710565.1 Spirochaetaceae bacterium
CACGGCCCGCCACCAGAGTTCCGGGTTGTCGGCGCCGGGCGCGTACACCCCGTCCGCCTCGGGTGGCTTGGCGATATTGCGACCGATCACCCCGCGGGCCGCCCCCGCCTGCGACATCAGATAGTTGTAGCCCAACCAGGAGAGCGTGCCTGCACTCGATCCGGCCACCACCGTGGCCACCGACGCTTTCAGTCCGGTTCGACTCACACTTGCCAATCTAGCCGGATTGCACCACCTTCGCCCGACGTCCGCGCGCACCGTTTTCTTTCATCTGGGAACATGGACGAATGCGCATCGCGGAACACGTCGTCGACCTCATCGGCAACACCCCACTCGTCAAGCTCACGTCCGTCACGGGCGAAAACTTCGGCACGGTGGCAGCCAAGGTCGAATACCTCAACCCTGGCGGTAGCTCCAAGGACCGCATCGCCGTCAAGATGATCGACGCAGCCGAGGCTTCGGGTGAACTGAAGCCGGGCGGCACCATCGTCGAGCCGACCTCGGGCAACACCGGAATCGGCTTGGCGCTCGTGGCGCAAAAGCGTGGATACAAGTGCGTTTTCGTCTGCCCAGACAAGGTCAGCGAAGACAAGCGCAACGTCCTGCGCGCCTACGGCGCCGAGGTGGTCGTGTGCCCCACGGCCGTCGCGCCGGACAACCCGAACAGCTACTACAGCGTCTCCGACCGCCTCACCCGTGAGATCCCCGGCGCCTGGAAGCCCAACCAGTACTCCAACCCGGGCGGACCGGAGAGCCACTACGAGACCACCGGCCCCGAGATCTGGGCCGACACCGACGGCAAGATCACGCACTTCGTCGCGGGCGTCGGCACCGGCGGCACCATCACCGGCACCGGCCGCTACCTCAAGGAAGTTTCGGGCGGCAAGGTCAAGGTCATCGGCGCAGACCCCGAGGGCTCCGTCTACTCCGGCGGCACCGGTCGTCCGTATCTGGTCGAAGGCGTCGGCGAAGACTTCTGGCCGTCGGCATACGACCCGTCCATCCCGGACGAGATCATCGCCGTCTCGGATGCCGATTCCTTCGAGATGACGCGTCGCCTCGCCCGCGAGGAGGGACTGCTGGTCGGCGGTTCCTGCGGTATGGCCGTCGTCGCTGCCCTCGAAGTAGCCAAGCGTGAGGGCCCCGACGCCCTGATCGTCGTCCTCCTCCCGGACGGTGGCCGCGGCTACCTGTCCAAGATCTTCAACGATCAGTGGATGGCGTCGTACGGATTCCTGCGCACCCCACTCGACGGCAAGACCAACGTCCCCACCGTCGGCGACGTTCTGCGTGGCAAGTCGGGCGAGCTGCCGGACCTCGTTCACACCCACCCGTCGGAGACCCTGCGCGACGCGATCGAGATCCTGCGCGAGTACGGCGTGTCCCAGATGCCCGTCGTGGGTGCGGAACCGCCGGTCATGGCAGGCGAGGTCGCCGGAAGTGTGTCCGAGCGGGATCTGCTGAGCGCGGTCTTCGAAGGCCGTGCGCACCTTGCGGATTCCGTCGAGAAGCACATGAGCAAGCCGTTCCCGCC
>JAPOQV010000077.1 GCA_026710565.1 Spirochaetaceae bacterium
TGCGTGCCGTGCCGCTCGCGCCCGCCTCGCACCCGCTCGTCACGTTCAGCCTGGAGATGGGCCGTGAAGCCGCCGGGGCGGCTTCACGGCTGCATGCAACGCTGCACGCCACTCAGCCGTGCGGCTACCGCCAGCTCGTGCGGGCGATCGCGGTCCGCGCCTGCGGCAGCACGGTACGGGCGACGTTCCGTTACCCGATGGTCGACGACGGCCGCTACGATCCGCCGGCCGGCGTGGCGCGGCCGAAGCTCTGGATCATGGGCGAATACCGGTTCCGGGTCGTCCTGGACGACGGCGGGATTGACGTGGCCGAGGACACGCTCGCCGTCGACCCGCACGACTACTTCCCCCGCAACCACAAGAACGTCATGGCGATCGACGCCTCCACGCAGTGCCTGAGCTGCGCGCCGCGGCAGTCGCTCTACTTCGACGAGACGGAGGCGTCGGTCGTGCTCTCGATCCGCCGCCACCGGGTTTCCGGCGCCCAGGTGGCGGTCGACGTCACCCGCCCGGAAGGGACGGAGCCGCTCGCCGGCCCGTGGCGCTTCACGCTCGACGACCGGCTCCTGGAGCACCGCTTCTCCATCGACGGCTGGGGGGACGGCGAGTACTGGGTGCGGGTGCGCATGCGCGAAGCAGGCCGTCCGATCGGCGCCTTCTGCGTGCGCAAGTTCTGGGTGCAGCGGCCGGCCGAGCCCCCGCGGCCCCAGACGCTGGAGCTCGGCGGCGTGCCGGAGGTGCTGGTCGACGGCTACAGCTTCGACGTGGTCGAGGGCATACGGTTCCTGCCTGCTTCGATCGGCAACGCACACGGCCCAATGATCGCCGGCACCGAGCCGCACGAGAACCGCGGCCTGTACGTGGAGTCGATCGACTGGAACGCCGAACGGGAGCGCTACGAGTGCGTCTACCACAATGCGCTCGAAACCTTCGAGGACGCGCCGACCGGCGCCTCGCGCGCCGGGCTGCGCATGCTCGCGGTCAGCCCGGACGGGGTCCGGTGGGAGAAGCCGAGCCTCGGCCTCGTGTCGTACGCCGGCAGCAACGACAACAACATCCTGCGGGACGAGACCGGCGATCCGACCACCGCGGAGGGACGCCTGGCGGCGGATCTTGCGAATGCCTCGTTTCGTTTCTACGACGCCGAACGCGACGGCGCCGTCGACCTGGCAGGCGTCTTCGTCGCCGGCCGCAAGGGCCCCTTTCCGTTCGATGCGCCGGGCCTGGAGGCGGCGCGCCGACTGGGATTCGATCCGCAGCCTGGCGAAGACTGGCCGTTCTGGAGGCGCGGGGACGAGTACCTGGTCCTCACCAGGGAGCCGCTGCTGTTCAGCGGTCAGGGCATGGATCTCCGGCACGCCACGGAGAGCATCCGCGCCAGCGTCGAGCTGGTCGACGGCAGCATCCGCCGGCTCCTGTTCTACTTCCGGCCGGCCTCACCGTCCTACCCGCCGCACGACGCCGACTGGGACAACCAGCCGATGTCGCTGCGCTGCCTGGCGGTCATGTGGACGGAGGATGGTCTGACCTGGCATCGCCGGTTCGTGATCGGGCCGGACGCCTGGGACCCGATCGGCACCGAGTTCTACTCGATGGGGTTCCTGCAGCGGTTCGGTACGCACGGCGACCTGGAGGGCCGCCCGGTCATCGACATGACCAACGCGAAGATCAACCACAGCTTTCGCCCGCGCAACCTCTACCTTGGCAGCACGCTCCTGCACTGGGGCGTCCCGCAGACGCAGGCGCCGGAGCTGATCTGGACGCGTGACTTCATCACCGTTCACCGCTTCCGGGAGCGGCGCCGCAGCCTGGTGCCGCTCGGCGAGGGCGGCAGCTTCGACGCCGGCATGGTGCGCGAGCGCTATCGCTATTGGGAGTTCGACGGCTGGTGGTGGTACTACTACACCGGCATCAACACTCGCCATAACGGCTACGGGATCATGGCCCGCCACCCGAGCCTGGAGGACGCTCGCGAGAAGGTCTGGAACCAGCGCCGGGCGCCCTACTTCTCGACGTGGGAGGGACATTTCGCCGACGGCAAGGCGACCGCGTACCTGCCCGCGGTGGTGCGGATGCGTCCGTACCGGATGGCGTTCGCCGAGCCCGAAGACGTGCGCGGGCGGCTGGTCACCGCCCCGATTCGCGTGCAACAGGAGAGCCTGCGCCTGAACGCGCAGACGGAGCCTGACGGGTCGGTCCTATGCGAGGTCACCGACACGGCGGGGCGCACCCTGCGCGGACCGGCGGCATTCTCAGGCGACCGGGTCGACGCGCAGGTGGCCGACCTGAGCGAGCTCCGCGGCCAGGCGGTGCGGCTGCTGTTCACGGTCGAGCGCGCCCGTCTGTACGCGTTCCTGCTCTGATCGCCGGTCCGCGAGCGCGGTGCTATCGTCCCGACCTGTCATGGGACACGAGTTGAATCGCGCGTGGACGCTGGCGGCGAGGCCGCACGGAGCCCCCAAGCCGTCCGACTTCGCCCTCACCGAGACGCCGATCCCGGAACCGGGCCCCGGCCAGGTGTTGATCGCCACCCACTACCACTCCCTGGACCCCTACATGCGCGGGCGCATGAACGCCCCCGGCGCCACCAGCTACACCGCACCGGTGGCGATCGGCGGCGTCATGGAGGCGGATGCCGTGGGCGAGGTCGTCGCTTCCAACTCCGATCTGTTCGCGGTCGGCGACTTCGCCATGGGCAAGATCGGCTGGCAGGAGTACGGGGTGATGGACGCCCGCGATGTGCGCAGGGTCGACCCCGCCGTCGCGCCCATCTCCACCTCGCTCGGCATCCTGGGCATGCCGGGGCTGACCGCCTACCACGGGCTGTTCGAGGTGGCGCGGCCCGTCGCCGGCGACACGGTCGTGGTGACCGCCGCCGCCGGCGCCGTCGGTTCGGTCGTGGGCCAGCTCGCCAAGCGGGGCGGCTGCCGTGTGATCGGCGTGGCCGGGTCGCCTGCGAAGGTGGACTACGTGGTCGGCGACATGGGGTTCGACGCCGCGATCGACTACAAGCGCGAGGAGGTCGCCGAGCGCTTGCGGGAACTGTGTCCGCGCGGCATCGACATCTACTGGGACAACGTGGGAGGAGCGGTGACCGACGCGGCCATCGACCGGATCGCGGTCGGCGGCCGGGCGGTCGTCTGCGGGCAGATCGCCCTGTACAATGCCAACTCGATGCCGCAGGGACCGCGCAACATCCCGCGCATGTTGCTGAGCCGGCGCGCGCGCATGGAGGGGTTCCTGGTCTTCCAGTTCGCCGCCCGTCATGCCGAGGCGCTCGCGCGCCTGACCGCGTGGGTGCGCGACGGCACGCTGCGCTACCGCGAGGACGTGGTAGAGGGGATCGAGCGCGCGCCGCAGGCGTTCATCGGCCTGCTGGCCGGTGCCAACTTCGGCAAGCTGGTGGTCAAGGTCCGTTGAAGCGGAACGCGAACACCGTGCCGTAGGTGATCTCGAGGCGCAGCCGCACCATGCGTCCGCCGAGCGGCGCCAGGTCGGCGCCCCCATCCCAGGACACTTCGTGGTGGAGGTGGTCGCCGGTCAGCGGCACGCTCAGGCTCATGCCGAGGCCCGCGATCGGCGCGCCCAGCGCGTCGGCTACCGCCACGCGCATGTGGCCGTTGCACAGGTTGGCGTTGACGTACAGCTTGGCCGTGCCCACCGGCACCGCGACCGGCGCGGTGACGATGGTGCCGGTGCGGCGACCGGCGGTCAGCCCGGCGAACCGGTCCCGAGTCATCAGGAAGGAGCCGATCGAGCCCGCTCGGCGCGGCAGACCATGTGCGGTGGTCCGGCCCATGTACCAGAATCGCAGCTTGTCGCCCTCCGGGACCGGCGGGTTGTTGGTGACGTTCACCCAGGTGTCGTCCCAGCGCCCCTCCGGGCCCAGGTCCAGGATGGGCCGGCCGCGCAGCGGGCGGTGCCCGCGGGTGCCGTCCAGGCTGGAGGCCAGCGTCACCCACATGCGCTCCACGTCGGTGTCGTAGACGTCGACGAACGCAAGCAGCCGGTTGCCGTAGCGGAACGGGCTGATCGAATAGAACTGCGTGCCGGGGGCGTCGAAGTCGTCGTTGCGGAGCACGGTCCGGAACGGCGACCAGTTGAGGAAGTCCCGGCTGGCGGTGCGGCCGACGATGCGCTTGTAGGGCAGGGGAGCGGTGTCCGGGTCCCCGCGTCCCCGCGCCCGGGTCTTGTAGCGCGGGCTGCGGGTGAAGACGACGTATTCGCCGGTCACCGGATCCTTGAGCGCACCGTGGCGGTCTCCCGCACCCGGCAGCAGCGGCCGGTCGGTCACGGTCCAGCGCACTCCGTCGGGGCTGAAGAGCCCGAACAGGCCGTTGCGGGACTTGTCCTCGAAGCCGTGATGGGCGACCAGCTTGTAGCGCCGCTGCGGGGCGCCGACCTCGTCGGCGATCACGCCGTTCGACTCGAACGAGCGCAGGCCGTCGTGGCGGGGGCGGTAGACGATGTTGGTGTCCCGGTCGCCTTCGTACTCGATCAGCCGCAGCGCGGGCTTCTCCCAGGCGAGTCCGTCGGCCGACTCCGCGTAATTGAGGAAGTTCCGGTCGGATTCCGGCCTGCCGTCGTGGAAACTCCGGTACCACAGCCGGTAGGTGCCGCTCGAGCCGTCGCGGAGCACGCTTCCGGAGAGCCCGGCTGCGCGTCCTTCCCATGCCCGATCCGGTCTCAGCACGGGTTCGGCGGTGCGAGCCTCCGGCCGGGCGATCACCCGCGTCACGTCCCAGCGGGCATCGATCTCCTCGTCGTCGACGAGCAGGTGGAGGTGCGGGTCGTTCACGGCCGGTCTCCCACGTTCAGGATAGGCGTTCAGGATAGGCGTTCAGGATAGGATGGCGGCGATGGATGCGCATCCGGCAGCAGCCGAGGCGAGATGGACGCTCTGACCCCGGACGAGATCGGGTCCTTCAAGCGCGACGGGTATCTGATCAAGCGCGGTGTGCTCGATCCCGAGCTGATGGCGCGTGCCCGCGAGCGCAAGTGGGAAGGTGCGCCGGCGCGCATGAAGCGGGACGATCCCACCACCTGGCTCGGTCCTTTCCGGCCCGACGAGGAACACGGCGAGGAGTGCGAGAACTGCCGCATCGGATTCACCTGGAAGTATCGGGAGCCGGCGCGTGAGCCGTGGATCGTCGCCATGCTGGCCACCAACCCGACCGTGTTCGGCTGGGCCGAGCAGCTCCTCGGCCGGCGCGAGGTGGAGACCCCGGAGCGGATCCGCGGAATCTACTGCCGGCTGCCGATGGGAGACCTGCCTCCGCGGCCGACCGAGTGCCATTGCGACGTGACTCCCGACCGTCTGCACGGCACGCCCCTGGAGGAGCTGCTGGCCCCCGGCCTCGGCGTGGTCGGCCTGATCGCCGACATTCCACCAGCCGGCGGCGCGTTCACGGTGTGGCCCGGCACCCATCGGATCATCCACGACCTGCTGCGCAGCACCGAGGGGCCGGCGCGCAACGAGGCGTACAGGCGGCGCATCATCGAGTTCAACACCGACCCTCGCGTGGAAGGGTACGGCGCCGCCGGTGACATCCTCATCTGGCATCGCCTGTTGGCGCACACCGCGGGCTGGAACCGGTCGCCACGGATCCAGCTCCGCGAAGCCGTGCTGTGCGACTACAAGCAGCGGGAGAGCGCGGTGCCCGCGCGCAACCGATCTATCGAGGACATGTGGCAGGGGTGGTCGCATGAGGTGCGCTCGGCCGAGAATTGAGGCCGCGCCCTGTATCTGGATCGCGGCTTCTCGAACCTGTTCGACCAAGTTGAAGGGTCTTCCGGGTTTCGTGCGGGCGAGACCACGGGAGGTGACCCGGTCGGCTGCAGGGCTCAGCTTTCAGGAATGCGCCTTGAGCCATGCGGCGCGTGCCGATGGCGGTGATGGACTCCACATAACAAGCGTTATGTGAAGCTTCGCATAACGACTATTATGTGAAGTCCGGGATTATGTGAAGCAGCGCAACGCAAGTCATGGCAGAAGAGGAAATTGAGTCCAAGATCACTTCACATCATCCCGAGTCCA
>JAPOQV010000078.1 GCA_026710565.1 Spirochaetaceae bacterium
GCAACCGCCAGGTGCAGCTGGACGACCCCGACCAGCCGCCGCCCCAGCCCGCCGCCGGAGAGCCCCAGCAGCGCCACTGCACCGCCGACGCGCGCTGCCGCCCCCCGCCGCGCCACCATGCCGGCGGTTCGCAGGCTGGCCGACACGGTGAATACCGGGTCGGCGCTCTTCTCCAGCGCCCCGGCGATGCGCCGCTCCAGCGGCTCGCGCGGACCGCGCGCGGCCGGCCGCCGCCGCGCCAGCAGATCCCGGAAGCGGCCGACCAGCGGCAGGTCCGGCAGGGTCACGGCGTCTACCAGTCCTTTGTCCACCATGCCCCGGTAGGCGCGCGCTTGGCCGGCCTGCGCCTGCTCCGCGGTGATCACGAACCGGCCGGTGGCGAGCCGCTCCAGCGCAGTGCCGAGGTTTGCACGCCGATCTTTCTCACCCCCACTCTCCTGCACCATTCAAGCCTCCCGGCTCAACACCGCGTAAACGAATCCCCCGCCACGTATCATCCCACAGCCACCTCCAATCCCGATAGACCGCAATCCAAGATCTCATCAATCAGATGAGTAGCCACGCGCTCAACCGTCACCGATGCTTCACCTAACTAACGAGCAGACCGTTGCCGAGGTTCCCGTCTCATTTCCCAATACCGCCCACGAACAGCTCAAAGCTACCGTTCGCCTGCTCAATCGAGCGTTGCACCGCATCCAACGGAACGCCGAGCTGAAAACGACGCTGCTGTCCCGACCCCCGATACTCCACTTCGACGACTACGCCATGGTCCATTAGCGTCGGAAGAATAGTATCGAAGAACGCACCGGCCTCTCTCCCCAGTCGCTGCCTAATAGTGTGTTCGTTCACACCCGTAGAACGCAAGAACGCTCGGCATATACGTTCGGCAAGAACGAGATGCCGGTCCGGGGTGATCTCCCGTACTCCATTCCCATTCCCCTCCTGTCTCCGCACCGAAACTTCAAAGCCCTTCTGCTGAAGAATTCGTTCGATGACTGTCGGCGCAAAAATAGCCGTCTCATCGACGGACCGCACGACAGAGAAAACCTCACAGCCCTCCATTTTCGATTGGCGAATGCCCACCAACCCCGAGAAATCAATCTGCCCAAACTGACAATTCCGAAAATCGCAGCTACTGATGTCCGTCTTCGTGAGGTCGGTCCGCTGAAAGTAGCAATCGCGAAATTCCACGTTCCTGATCGTCCTCGATCTCAGCGAATCGACGGGGAACGACATGCTTTTAATAACGAATTGCCCCGCATCGCAAGCACAATCGATCAGCCTCATCGACAAGCTCCCCGAGTTGTCCTTGACGAACGACGCCCGAGGCTCCGTGGCACAAGCAGTGTTCAGCGTGTCAATCGCCTTCCGTCCCCCGCGGTCGTTGCTGAACACCACTCGCGCAGCAACGTCCACCGACAACTCAGGAAGCCTAGCGATTCGGAAGACGCGACGCAGATTCACCACATCCCCTCTATCAACCGTATGGGCCACCGCCTCCCCAAGAAAAAAGTGAAAAAACTCATCGTGATCAAATCGATAGGACTTGCCTGTGTCTGCGGCAGGTACTATTAGTGCATGGTGCCGGATTCGCTCGCGAATCTGATTAGTCGTTCGCACATCCATTCCGCACGCGTCTGCGTACAGATCAGCGATTCCATCGAAAATATCAGATTTGAGGACTGCGGTTTCGCTAACCCACATCTCCAAAGCTACCTCTGCCAACAGTTCCCGGTGTTGACTCACCTTGAGCAGAGGACGCGCAGGGTCTCCCGACCGATCTATCCATTTCTCTCGAGCTTCCCGCGCGATAATTGACTCTATGAAATTTTCGAAATAGCCTTCGTTAGTAATGTTCTCGATAAGATCCACGCGATCTCCGCTGTCACTAGCAACGTCGATCAGCCGTCTGACCAGCACCGCTCGAGTAAGCAACGGATGTCGCTTCCCGAGCTTGTCGGCGACCTCCTCAAACAGCGTCACACCGTCGACCGCACCGCGTTTGGCCGCATACTTTATAAACCGGTCGCGGTTCCATCTGACCAGGTGAACGCGTGCGAAATCCGCACTCTGTTCGCGGATCGAGTCGAACAACGGCACCTGTACTTGAAGGTTCTTATACTCGAAGTACGCGCTCCGAGCAGCGATGAGAATCGTCCCCTCAGATTGCAGAAGCTGCATGAGATTGCCCAGCGCGGTTACGGCGTCGCCTGCTTGCCCCTCGACGAACATCTCTTCAAAGCCATCCAGCGCCGGCACGATCACCCCCATCCGGACGAGCCACACGAACGCTTCGTAGTAGAGAAACGGAAATCGCAACGTGTTTACTAGTGTCCCGATGATGACATCGTCAAAACGCAGCAGAGTACGGCCACCGAGTGATACCGGCAGGATAAGCCAATCTGCCTCCTTTTCCTTGTATTTCTGAGCTTGGTAATGAGCCAGACTATGGATCAGCGTCGTCTTGCCCTCCCCTGCATCGGACGTCAGATAGACGCCAGTGGAGGTGCCCGCGGGTCTCTCATTGAGCAAACTGAGGATGGTGGGCGAAACTTCGGCAAGTATCGTTTCAGCATCTTCTGGGGATCGTTCCATTCGATCGAGCAGCCGACCGGCAGGTTCGATAAAGTACTCTTCATTCGAAATTTGCGTCAGTATCCGGTCAGCGAGAACGGGGAGCCGGGCAATTCGGTTGACGATCCAGCTAGACGCTCGACATGTCTCGCCATTCTCCTCCACGAATAAGTCTCCGGGCCGCTTGTATAGGCTCGCCTGGATGGTTTCATCTCTGATTTCTACCAGCAATTCGTTGCGATCGAGATCGACATTGGCCGGCTTGTCAGCAAATGCCGTGAGAACCCGTCGAAACTCTTCGTATTCCATCATCCGACCCCCTCAAGAAGATTGATTTGTATGTATCCTGAACTGTCTCCGTGCACATAGTGCGCCTTGGTCGAGCGCCCCTTCTCGGTATGTACGTGGACAATGCTCATTCCGATCTGCAGCGCCGTTCTAATGGCTGGCCAAAGATCGTCATCAGAGGTCACCACAGCGACTTTCGGCTCGTGCAGGTGCGCACTAAAGAAAACATCGGCGGCCATCATCGCGTCGACGAGTTTTTGTTCACGGCGCCGAACTACGAGCGGCGCCTCTACTTCACAGCTGTCCTCAATGCAATCTCCACGGACAAAAAAGTCGTAGCCGGGGCGCAGCGGACAGCGGTTAGGAAATGCGCATCCGACCGAGGCGGGGTCCAGAAAATCTATGCCGCGGGGAGCGGCTTTTGATCTCAGCGTGTACCACAGATGATGGGCAGGATCGGACTTTATGCTATACGCAAGATCGGCATTCACGACAATCGAGCGTTTTTCGGGAGCAGCATAGATCAAACTGGGAAAGTGTCCTCGCAGCGTCTTGCTGATACTCTGCGCGTCGCGTGTGGGCGTTTGATCATCGTACCAACCTCCGTACAGTCGAATGTCAATTCTTCTCTCATCCGACGGCAAATATAGGGGAACAAGAGCCGATGTTATCCGGTCAACGACACTGATGATTGAGTCGCGCCGGAGTCGTTGGGATAAATTGTAGTAGTCGACCAGAACGTCCATCCGTCACCCCGTGGCCAGACACCCATGGTAACCGCATCCAGCGGGTTAACGCAACGCGCTAACCTTTCACAGCGTTTGCTCAATGCTATGCTCAGAATCACAAGTACGGATACATCCGCGTGGGGTCGTAGCCGGGGATGAACAGGTTGTGCGGGCGCCCGGTCGAAAGCGCCCCGTCCCGGACGAACCCCTCGGGCCGGTCGCGCAGCACGTCGACCAGGCGCGATCGCCACCGGTTCAGCTCGGCACCGCCGGCGGGTGCCAGGTTGCACAACTCTTGCGGATCCTCGTCCAGGTCGAAGAGCTGCTCTCGGCCGGTCTGCGAGTACCAGATGTACTTGCGGTGGCCGTCGGTCAGGTAGTGCTGGCCCAGGTCGTGGGCGTACTGGCCGGCGTGCTCGCCGTGCAGGTACTCGCGCACCGTCCGCGCCTCGCCGCGCATGACCGGCAGCAGGCTCCTGCCGGTCACCGAGTCCGGGATCGGCGCGCCGGCGATGTCCAGGATGGTCGGCATCAGGTCCTGCAGCCCGACCGCCGCCTGCGACACCACGCCGGAGCAGAGCGGATCGCGCTGCGTGCCGCTGACGATGAACGGCACGCGCGCCGAGCCCTCGTACGGCCAGCACTTGCGGAACATGTGGTGGTCGCCGAGCATCTCGCCGTGGTCGGCGGTGAAAAGGAACACCGTGTCGGCCAGCTCCGCCCTCATCACCTGCAGCAGCCGGCCGATCTGGTCGTCGATGAAGTTGATCATCCCGTAGTAGGCCGCCTGGCTGCAGCGGCGGTCATGCTCGTCCAGGTCGATGTACCAGGCGTTGGGATTGACGCCCTTGCGCGGCACCGGCCCGCCCGGCATGTCCAGCGCCCAGTCGCCCACCGGCGGGGCCGGCAGGTCGCGGTCGATGTAGCGGTCGTAGTAGTGGCGCGGCGGCGTGAACGGTGGGTGCGGGTCGATGAACGACAGGTTGAGGAAGAAGGGGTGCGAATCGTCGCGGTGCTCCAGGAAGTGGATGGCGCGGTCGACCACCCAGAAGGTGTGCATCAGCTCCTCCGGCAGGTGGTGGGGCCGGCCCACCCAGGCGTTGGAGGAGACCCCGTGCGCGTAGCCGGCATGGTGGTCGCGCACGCCGCGGTCGGCCAGCCACTCGGCGAAGTCGCCGCCGTTGCTGGTGTCGGCGATCTGCACGTGCTCGAACCCGTAGCGCCAGCGACTCGACCCGCGGCCGCGCACGTGGCTCTTGCCGATCATCTCGGTCTGGTAGCCGGCGGCGGTGAGCTCGCCGGCCATCAGGTGCGGCGGCGCCCAGTCGTGGTCCGGACCCATGCCCACCGCGCCGTTGGCCGCCGGCGCCGTGCCGCTCATCATGGTGCGGCGCGCCGGCACGCAGCTCGGGCACTCGGAGTACGCACGGCCGAAGCGCGCTCCAGTGGCGGCAAGCCAGTCCAGGTTGGGGGTCTGCAGCACCGGGTGGCCGTCGATGCCCAGGGCGTCGCCGCGCTGCTGGTCGGTCAGGATAAGGACGATGTTGGGTCGGTCGCTCGCCATGGTGATGAACAGCTTAGCTCATCGGTCTGCGGCCGCCTCACGGCGCTGGCGCAGCGCCTCGAACAGCAGTGCCGCTCCGGCCATGGCGACGTTGACGGAGTCGGCGTGTCCCAGCATCGGGATCGACACGGCGGCGTCCGCGCCGGTCAGCCACGCATCGTCCAGGCCGAACTGCTCGTTGCCCAGCACCACGGCGACGGCGCCGGTCAGGTCGTGGTCGGTGTAGCAGCGCTCGGCGGACGGCGTGGTGACGACGGTTCGCACCCCTCGCGCGGCCAGCCAGCGCCGCGTGGCCTCGGCACCGGCATGCGCCGCCGGGACCGTGAACAGCGTACCGACGCTGGCGCGCACGACGTTGGGATTGAACAGGTCGGTCACGGGGTCACAGGCGATCAGCGCGGCGGCGCCCACCGCGTCGGCGGTGCGCAGCAGCGTGCCCAGGTTGCCCGGCTTCTCGATCGCGGTGGCGACCACGTACAGCGGATCGGCCGGTGGCTCCGGCAGGGCGCCGATCCGCCAGTCCGGCATCGGCGCCACCGCCAGCAGACCGTCGGGGCGGTCGCGGTAGGAGAGCTTGGCGAACACGGTGTCATCGGTCGCGACCAACTCGGCGCCGCAGTCGCGGCGGGCGCGGTCCAGCAGCGCCGGCTCGTTGCTGCCCAGGTAGAGTGCGGGACAGTGGTAGACAGACTCCAGCGGCAGCCGTGCCTCCACGGCGCGCAGTAGTTCCCGGTAGCCCTCGATCAGGAACGCCCGCTCGCGGTCCCGCGCACGCCGGCGGCGCAGCCGCACCGCGCGCTTCACGCCGGCGTTCTGCATGCTGACGACCCTCGGTGGCTCCACTCCGGCAAGTATGAACCCCAGGCGCCCCCGCCGTTGACGGTTCGCGGCTATGCTGCGGTGCCATGGCACCCGTTCGCATCCATCCCGACAATCCCAAGCTGTTCGAGTACCGCGGCCGCCCGCTGGTGCTGCTGACGGCGACCGAGCACTACGGCGCCGTGCTCAACCGGCCGTTCCGGTTCGAGCGCTACCTGCGCGACGCCGCCGCCAACGGCATGACGCTGACGCGGCTGTTCACGCTGTTCCGCGAGCTGCAGACGCCGATCAACCCGGCCTCGACCTGCAAGCCGGCCAGTCCCGACTACGTGGCCCCGTACGCGCGCACCGGTCCCGGCTTCGCGCTGGACCGCGAGCCTCGCTTCGACCTGGACCGCGACGACCCGGAGTTCTACGAGCGCCTGCACCGTTTCATCGGCCTGGCGGACGAACTGGGCGTGGTGGTCGAGGTGGTGCTGCTCAGCAACACCTATGGCGACCCGGTGTGGCGGCTGAACCCGCTGCACGCTCTGAACAACGTCAACGGGCTGCCGTCCTGCCCCGCTCCCGAGTACCTGAGCATGCGCCACCCGGCGCTGTTCGAGCGGCAGCGCGCGCACGTGCGCCGCATCGTCGAGGAGACCCGCCGCTACGACAACGTCATCTACGAGATCTGCAACGAGCCGGGCGGCCGCGCATCGACAGCCGAGGGACCGCTGGTGAACGAGGTCAACGAGTGGTTGGACGCGCTGATCACGGTGGTGCGCGACGCCGACCACGCGGGCGCCGGCCGGCACCTGATCGCCGGCCAGGAGGCGTTCGTGGACAAGCCGTTCCTGCAGACCCTCGACCGCAGCTACGGCGCGATGGACTACGACGTGGTCAACGTCCACCCGCTGCCGGGGACGCGGCTGCGCGGCGCCGACCATCACCTGGGCGACTTCATGAGCAAGCAGCTCCGGCTGCAGGCGTTCCGGGACATGACCCTGGCCGCGCACGCCGAGCGCAAGCCGCTCAATCACGACGAGGACAACGTCGCCAGCCAGTACCGGGACCCGGACGGCTGGACCGTCCATCGCAAGCGCGCGTGGACGGCGCTGCTGTGCGGCGCCCACTACGACGTGATCGACTTCTCCATCCAGCCGTTCCTGGAGGAAGGGACGCCCGATGCGCAGGAGCACCTGAGGTCCTGGTTCCGGCACCTGTCGGCCCACGTGCACGGCCTGGACCTGGTACGCAGCCGGCCCCTGCCGGAGACGCTGCGCTCCGCGCCGCCGCACACGGTCGCGGTGGTGTTCGGCGTCCCCGGAGTGGACTACACGGTGTACGTCGCCGACGCGCGCGAGTACCGCGGCGTGCGCGATCTGGAAGACCGGACCCCGGCCGAAGGTTCAGGCGAGGCCGGGACGGCCATCGGCGGAGCGCTGCTGCTGGAATTGCCGGACCAGCCGCTCGCCGTGAGCCGGTTCGACCCCACCTCCGGGCGATCCGTCGCGCTGGAACCCCTGCAGGGAGGACCGGCCACCCGCCTCGACCTGGAACCCTTCCGCCACGACGTCGTCATCCGCGTCACCTGCGACAACGCATGAGACAGGTTCTGTTCGTCTCCCTGCGGGACGACGACCGCATCGCCCGGCTGACCCTGGACGAATCGGGCGCATTGGAGCCGCTGGAGCCGGTCGCGGTGAGCGGCGGGCCGGCGCCGCTGGCCGTCGATCCGCGGCATCGGTTTCTCTACGTCGGGCAGCGCCGCTCCCGCCAGATCTCCAGCTACGCGATCCATCCCGGCGGCGAACTGCGGCTCCTCGGGACGATCAGCGTCCGCTCCGACCCCAACTTCATGGTCACCGACCGCACGGGGGCGTACCTGCTGTCCTCCTACTACCGTGGCGAGGGCGTGCACGTGCACGCCGTCCGCGACGGCGGCTCCCTCGAACCGGAGGCGGTCGAGTGGCGCGACACGGCGCTGTCCGCCCACTCGTTCCAGACCGATCCCGGCAACCGCTTCGCCTACGCCCTGCACATCGCCGCGGGCGTGGGGCCGAACGCCATCTGGCAGTACCGCTTCGATGCCGAAAGCGGCCGCCTCGCCCCTTTCGACCCGCCGCTGGTGCACGCCCGCAACGATGCCGGCCCGCGCCACTGCTGTTTCCACCCGCGCCTGCCGCTGCTGTACGCCTGCAACGAGCAGGGCTCGAGCGTCACCCGCTACCGCTACGACCCGACCACCGGCGCGCTCAGCAAAGAGGACACCGTGTCGATGGTGCCGGCCGGTTATACGGGAACCACCGGCTGCACGCAGATCCGCATCACGGCCGACGGCGGCCGGCTGTTCGCGCCGCTCGGCGGCCACGACAGCATCGTCAGTTTCGTGGTCGATACCGACGGCGCGCTGCGCGTGAGCGGCCACGCACCGACGGAGTCCGGGCCGCGCGCGTTCGGGCTGGACGCCGGCGAGCGATTCGTGTTGTCCACCGGCACCACCTCCGGCAGCCTGTCCGTGTTCCGGATCGGCGGTCCCGACGGCCGGCTGACCCGCGTCGCGCGGGCCCCGCTCGGCAATACGCCGATGTGGGTCATCGCCGTCCCCGCCGAGCCGTAGCGTCGTGCTCCGGGTGCACCCGCGGCGATCAACGGGTATGCTGCACGGGGCCTCCGCGGTGAGGAGAACGCCATGAAGCTGATTCTGATCGGGTGCGAGTACGCCGGCACCACGACCTTGGCCATCGCCTTTCATGAGCATGCCCGCGCCCACCTGGGCATCGACCTGGGCTCCATCCACGACCACTGGAAGATTCCGTACACGGCCACCCACTACCCCGACGAGATCACCGAGGAGGAGGCCGAGCTCTACCTGGCGCTTTCCACGCGACAGAAGGAGGCGTGGCAGCGCCACAACCTCTACTACCACACCGTCGCCGAGCACGGTGCGCCCGAGGATCAGATCATCGTCGGCTTCTACATCGAGGACACGATCTACGCCGATCTCTACTACGGCTACGGCGGCCCCGGAGAGGCCGGTGACCGCGCCGGCAAGCACGCGCCGTCGATCGAGGAGCGCGTCGTCAGGCTGGCGCCGGAGACGGTGCTCGTGCACGTCACGGCAAGCCCCGACGTGATCCGGCGGCGCATGCGCGAGCAACCGCACAGGCGGCCGGTGGTGCCGGACACGGACGTCGAGCTGGTCCTCGACCGCTTCGCCGCCGCCTTCGCGGCATCGCAGATCGCCAACAAGCTGGAGATCGACACTGGAACCGCGACCGTCGAGGAGTCCGTGCACGCCCTGGCCGAGGGGCTGGAACCGTTCCTCACCGACCGGGACCGCGCGAAGCGGGCCGCCCTCGCCTCCCCATGAGCTTCGTCGCGCCCGCCGAGACCCAGCAGGAGCTGGCCAAGCGTTACAAGGTCATCCTGCGCCGGCAGACGTTCCGCAGGTTCCTGCGGATGCGTTCGTTCTACGTGCTCCTGTCGCTCTCCCTGGGGCTGCTGATCCTGTTGAAGTACGTGCCGATCTACGGCGCGCTGATCGCCTTCAAGGACTTCAACGTCACCAAGGGAATCCTGGGCAGCCCGTGGAACGACTTCGCCCACTTCAGACGGCTCACCGCCGATCCGTTCTTCCTGCGGGTGGTATGGAACACCTTCTGGCTGAGCGTGCTGCGCATCGTCTTCGCGTTCCCGGCGCCGGTGATCCTGGCGTTGCTGCTCAACGAGGTGCGCAACGCCCCCTACAAGCGGACCGTGCAGTCGATCAGCTACCTGCCGCACTTCATGTCGTGGGTAGTGCTGGCCGGCATCTTCCGGGAGATCCTCTCCTCGCAGCGGGGCATCATCGGCTATCTGTTCACTCTGGTGGGGCTGGAGCCCATCAACTGGCTAACCAACGTGCCCACCTTCCGCGGATTGCTGGTGGTGACCGGCATCTGGCAGAGCGTCGGCTGGGGGACGATCGTGTTCCTGGCGGCGCTGTCGTCTGTGGATCCCGAGCTCTACGAGAGCGCGGAGATCGACGGCGCCGGCCGCTTCGCCAAGGCGGTGCGCGTCACCATTCCGGCGATGGTGCCGGTGATCGTGATCCTGTTGCTGCTGCAGGTCTCCAAGGTGCTGGACGAGTCGTTCGACCACATCTTCAACCTGTACAACCCCTTGGTGTACTCGGTCGCCGACGTGATCGACACCTACATCTACCGGTCCGGCATCGTCGAGGGGCAGTACGGATACACGGCGGCCGTGGGCCTGTTCAAGAACGTCGCCGGGCTGGTCATCGTGCTGGGCGTCAACGAGGCGATCAGGCGCCGCAGCGAATTCGGGCTCTGGTAGGACGGCCATGGCGGTAGTCAAAGGCAGGGAATCGATCGGCAGCAGGCTGTTCGACGCCGGCAACTACGCCTTCCTGCTCCTGTTGTCGGTCACCTTCGTCTACCCGTTCTGGACGATCATCCTGCAGGCGTTCTCACCCCCCGGGGAACTGTACCGGCTGGGCCTGCACGTATGGATCAGCGATTGGCGGCTGGAGCCGTGGCACTACGTGTTCCAGGAAGAGAGCGTCGGCCTAGCCTACTTCAACACCATCTTCCGCACCGTGTTCGGTACGCTCGCATCGCTGCTGGTGACCTTCACCGGCGCGTACGCGCTGTCCAAGCGCAACCTGCCGTTCCGCGCACCGATCACCGCCGTCTACCTGATGACCCTGTTCTTCGCCGGCGGCCTGATCCCGTTCTACCTGCTGATCCGCGGCCTGGGGCTGATCAACACCCGCCTGGTGCTGATCCTGCCGCTGGCGATCAATGTCTTCAACATCATCATCGCCCGCAACTTCCTGATGACCATCGATCAGGCGATGGAGGACTCGGCGGTGATCGACGGCGCCGGCTACTGGCGGGTGCTGTTCCGGATCATGGTGCCGCTGTCCAAGCCCGTGATCGCCGTGATCGCCCTGTGGAACGCGGTCAGCTACTGGAACGAATGGTTCCAGGCGATGATCTTCGCGCCCAGGAAGCACCTGCAGGTGCTGCAGCTGATGGTGCGCGAGATCCTCTACCGGGAGCGCTTGGTCGACCAGGTGGACAACTTCATGGCGCAAATGATGGAGGACATGGGCGAGCTCGGCCTCTCACGCATTCCCCCGGAATCGATCCAGGCCGCCACCGTGCTGGTCACCATCGGACCCATCATCCTGCTCTACCCCTTCGTTCAGAAGTACTTCGTGAAGGGGGTCATGCTGGGATCGCTGAAGGGATAGCAGGCGGTCGGCGATCACCGGGTAGGAGGCGGGGTCACCCCCGCCGTCCCCCCACACCACCGTACGTACGGTTCCGTATACGGCGGTTCACGAAGCCGTCCGCCAGCGGCGATGCTGTGAGAGAAGGCGCACCAGTCCATGCTTGTCAAAATAGCGCTTCGGCAGCGCCGCGTTCATGTGCGACGCTCCTGCGTTCCACCAGGGTCCGTGCCCGTTGGAGGCCGACAGCCAAGCGCGATTTTCGTCGAGCCCGGCCTGCATCAGCTTCGCTGCTCGAGTGCGCCGTCGCTTCCACTGCCGCCACTGCACACAGCGAAACCTCCGCCGGATCCATTCGTCCAGTCGGTCGAACGTCACCGCCACCTCCGCATGCTTGTAGTAGTTGGACCAGCCGATCAGCAGCGGCCGTAGCTCCTGCATCTGCGCCGTCAGGTTCCGCCCTCGCGCTCGCCTGAACTCGGCCTTCAGTTTCTGCCTCAATCGGTGCTCCGACTCAGGGGCCACCTTCAGCCTCGGCGTGCGCTCCACGGTCATCGAGTACCCCGGAAACTTCCGCTTCCACGGTCGATCCACCGCGCTCTTGTCCCGGTTCACCGTCAGCCGCAGGCGCTTGCTCACAAACCGCTCCAGCGTCTGCATCACCCGCTCCCCGGCTCGCTTCGACCCCACGTACACGTTGGCGTCGTCCGCATACCGACAGAACGCGTGACCGCGTCGCTCCAGCTCCTTGTCCAACTCGTCCAGCAGGATGTTCGACAGCAACGGTGACAACGGCCCGCCCTGCGGCGTCCCTTCCGTCGTCGGCGACACCAA
>JAPOQV010000079.1 GCA_026710565.1 Spirochaetaceae bacterium
CATCGACGAGCGCCTCCCCGAAGAGCGCTGGTCCGAGGCGGGCGTGTCCCTGCCGCTACCCACTGGCACCCGCTATCTGCAGTTCCGCATCTTCTTCGACAGCACCATCGAGAGCGCAGTTGCCCTCGACTACATCGAATTCGATTACGACGAGCCCCTAATTTCGGGTGGCGTGGTCGCCGAGGTCTTTCCGCCGCGCGTCGCGCTGGGCGAGGAAGCGTCCTTGCGCTACTTCCTGCGGCCCTTTTTCGCCGACGGGGAAGAAGGGGGGTTCAATCGCATCGAATTGACGGTGCCCGACGCTTCAACCCGGATCGACACTTTTAAGTTCGATGGCCGCGCTTGGGAAGAAGTCACCGCGCTCCCCGGAACCAACGCCGAAGACCCGCTGCTCCAAGCCGAGCCTATGCGTCTAGAGTCAGAACCAGACAGTCCTTTCGTCGTCGGCCAGTTCGCTCAGACCATCGTCTCGGACCCCCGTACCGGCGAGACTCGGCTTCTGGTCAAGTTTCCATTGCTAGGTGCCTCCGACTTCAAAGCCCGTCAGGCCATCGAGATCGACTTGCGGACGCGGCTCTTCCGCGGCTCGGCTCGCTTTGAAGGATCGGTGTGGAACGACCGCCTTGCCACGCGGAAGGCGACGATTCCCCAGCTAGTGCGTGACGGCGACGCGGTGCAACAAGTGGCTACCAACGCGACGCTGGTCGTCGTCGAAGATATCGAGGCGCGCCGCCTGCGGGTCCAGGCCGCTCCCAACCCCTTTACGCCCAATGGCGACGGCGTAAACGACGCGATCGAATTCGCCTTCGACCTCTTTCTGGTCTTGGACCAAGTCGAAGTCGCGGTGGAAATCCTCGACCTGTCGGGGCGCAGGATGCACCGCGTGGGTCCGGTATCGCGCACGGCGGGTCAGACGAAACTCAAGTGGGACGGCCGCAACGCAGCGGGCCATCTTCTAACGCCGGGCCTCTACCTCTATCGCCTGCAAGTCGCAGCCGACCGGACGGCTGCCGAAGCGCTAGGCGTCCTCTCGCTGGTGTACTAACGTGATGCGCCCAATCCTCGCCGTCCTGATCCTCGCCACGGCCGTCTGCGGCCAGGGATACCGCCTAACCGCTGACGCCATCCGCGTCGACCGCAGCGAGCACTGGCGCGAGTGGATATTCCAAAACGACGTAGTGCGCACCCTCAACGAGCGGGCCGATTCCACCGGTCTGTTCTTGTTGTCGGACGATGGTGTGCAACCCCGGCTCGTCGCGCAGGTGGCCAACGCCGCCCTCGCCGCCGGGCAGTTCAGCTACCTCGATGCCGTGCGCACCGACGGCGAGACCGTACGGGGTGGAGCCACAGCGCTGAGCAACGACCGAATCGCGGCGCGGCTCATTGACGACGACCTAGATACCTTCTGGGAGCCTGCTGTAGCGGACTTTTCCGCCGCAGGGCTGCGCCACTGGGAATTGCTAGTCGACCTCGGCCGCCTAGCCTTTATCGACAGCATCACGGTCTCCTTCCCCGCCGGGGACGCGCCCAAGGCTTTCTCGCTCCTTGTCTCTCTCGGAGAGCCTTTTCCCTTTCCCGACGGCAACAATCTCAGTTTCTCGCTAGTGGCCGAAACCAAAGCGGCGGACTTGGCCCCTCCCGGGGCCGACGGCCTAGTGCGGCAGTCCTATCCTATAGTGCCTCTTTTGCGCGCCGACTTCAATTTGGACGGACAGCCGGATCTGCGCGGATCTTTTCTTCAGTACATACGCCTGAAGATTACCGAGTCCGATCTCGAACGCCACCGCTTCGTCGGCGAGGGAGATTCCGGCTTTGATACCTATCAGGCGCTAGCGCCCGAGCGGCGCGGCGCAGTGGTCCATCAGCGTCTGACGGCGGGGGACTTTCTCATCGAGATCGACGAGGACACCTATTTCAACGACGTGACCGAAGCGCAACGGGGACCTATCCGCTACTTCGAACGCGAAGTGCCGCGCGTTGCCGAAATACAGGTCTGGACCAAGGGGGACAACCTAGCCCTCAACCCTCGACAGCGCGCCGGGGACTCCTACGAAATAGGCGGTCGGGGTACGCCCAATCA
>JAPOQV010000080.1 GCA_026710565.1 Spirochaetaceae bacterium
GGACTGCGTCAGGTTCTCGGCCATGGTTTGCACGTCCTCGGCGGGCGTCGGCATCTCCAGGCGCAGGGTACGGATCAGGTTCTGCATCCGGTCGATGGCGTGGGTCGGGCTCTCGGCCACGGTGCTGAGCAGCGTGGCCCGCACCATCCGGGCAGTGTCCTCGGCCCGCTCCAGGTAGCGGCCGGCCCAGAACATGTCCTCGGCGTGTCGGGCCAGCATCAGCTCTGGTCCGCCGATGCGGGCTGCTCGGTGTTGCCGAGCACCCAGGTGTCCTTGGAGCCGCCGCCCTGAGAGCTGTTGACGATGAGCGATCCCTCCCGCAGGGCCACCCGGGTGAGCCCGCCGGGGATCACCTCCACCTGCTCGCCGCACAGCACGAAGGGCCGCAGGTCGATGTGGCGGGGGGCGAAGGAGTCGCCGGCCCATGCGGGAAGCCGGGACAGGTTGACCACCTCTTGAGCGATCCAGTTGCGGGGATCGTCCAAGATCTTGCTGCGGGCTTCGGCCAGCTCCGCGTCGGTGGCCTTGGGACCGATCACGATGCCGTAGCCCCCCGACTCGGCCACCGGCTTGACCACCAATTGATCCAGCCGCTCCAGCACCTCGTTCCGCTGGTCCTGTTCCCACAGCAGATAGGTGTCGGCGTTGGGGATGATCGGCTCCTCGCCCAGGTAGTAGCGGATCATGTCGGGCACATAGGCGTACACCGCCTTGTCGTCACCCACCCCGTTGCCCACCGAATTGGCGATGGACACCGTCCCGGCGCGGGCCGCGGCCATCAGCCCGGGCACCCCCAGGGTGGACTGGGCGTTGAACACCACCGGGTCCAAGAAGTGGTCGTCGATGCGGCGGTAGATCACATCCACGCGCACGAGGCCATCGATGGTCTTCATGTACACGCAATCGTCGTCGGCGACCACCAGGTCCGGACCCTCCACGAGGTCCGCGGCCATTTCCTGGGCGAGGTAGGCGTGCTCGAAGTAGGCGGAGTTGTAGATTCCCGGCGTCAGCACGACGATGCGCGGCGAGCGGCCTTCGCGCGGCGAGATCGAACGCAGGCAGGCGGCCAGGCGCGCCGGGTAGTCGTCCACCGGGTGAATGACGTAGTGCTCGAAGAGTTCCGGGAAGACGCGCTTCATCACGGCGCGGTTCTCGAGCATGTAGGAGACGCCGCTCGGCACGCGCAGGTTGTCCTCCAGGACGTAGAGCTTGCCGTCGGCATCGCGCACCAGGTCGCTGCCGCAGACATGCGCCCAGACCCCGTGCGGCGGGCTGATCCCGACGCAGCGGGACCGGTACTCGCGGGACTTCAGCACGTAGTCCGCCGGCACCACGCCGTCGCGCAGCGCACGGCGGTGGTGGTAGACGTCGTCGATGAAGGCGTTGAGCGCCCGCACGCGCTGCTTGAGGCCGCGCGCGACCTCGTCCCATTCGCGCTTCAGGATGAGCCGCGGCACGATGTCGAAGGGCCACTCGCGATCGATGTGCGCGCCGTCGTCGTAGACGGTGAAC
>JAPOQV010000081.1 GCA_026710565.1 Spirochaetaceae bacterium
CCCTTTTCCCGGCCGCGTTCGGATCCCCGCGCCCGCGCGGGCCCCCCCCCCGCCCGGGCGCCCCCCCCCCCCGCCGGCGGCGCCCTGCCGCTTGAGAGGGGCGCCGGCCGCCAGTCCGATCGGCAGGGCATCCGCTGCCAGGGCGTCGGCGGCCGGCATCAGGCGGCCCCAGACGGTCGCGCCGCCCTCCCCGTCCAGCACCTCTCCTTCGCGCAGGTCGCGCTTGGCGACCGCTACCACGTCGGCGGCGAACCGTTCCGGCGCTCCGGTAGGCTCCGCGCGCAGCGCCGCGGAGGCGACGCTGATGCCGAGCTCCAGCCCGATCAGGTGCGCCGGGCGATAGAGCGCCGCGTACCGGCCGCTCCGATCGGTGGCGACGCCGTACTCCTCGAAACAGCGCGCCGCGTAGTCGGACGGGGCGGCGAACGTCACGTACACGCCCCAGCGCAGGTCGCGCTCGACCGGACTGCCGTCGCGCTGCAGAGACGAGACCACCTCCACCGTGCCCGCGTGCGGCAGCGTTCCGCCGTCGCCGGCCGGCTTCAGCGTCTCGGCCAGATCGTCGCTCCCGCACGGCGGGAAGCGCAGCCCGCCGGACGCCGGACGCAGCCCCGTCGCGTTCGCCACCGCGGCCATCTCGATCGCGGACTTGGTGCCGTCCAGGAACGAGTTGAACATCCTGGCGTTCATGCCGCCGCTCGCGGCGCGCTCCGGGGTGATCCCGTAGTGCTGCCACACGGTGTCCGGCGTGGAGGCGTGGTAGGCCGGCAGGTACTTGGTGCCCTTGCCGGCGCAGACAACCTCGAACCCGCACGTGCGCGCCCAGTCCACCAGCTCCACGATCAGGGCCGGCTGATCGCCGTAGGCCAGCGAGTAGACGGTGCCCGCCTCGGCCGCGCGGCGAGCCAGCAGCGGGCCGGCCAGCACGTCCGCCTCGACGTTGACCATGACCACGTGCCGGCCGGCGGCGATGCAGGCCAGCGCGTGGCGCACCCCGGCGACCGGATCGCCGGTCGCCTCGACCACCACCTCCGGATCGCCATGGCCGAGCACGCTGTCCGCGTCAGGGAACAGGCCGATCGCCGCGATCTCGGCATCGTTCCAGCCCGACCGCCGCAGCGTGGCCTGCGCCCGCTCCGGCGCCAGATCGCACACGCCCACGACCCGCATGCCCGGCGTGGTGCGCACCTGCGCCAGAAACATGGAGGCGAACTTGCCCGCGCCGATCATCGCGACGCGCACCGGATCGGACTCGCGTGTCTTCAGGAGTCGGTACATGCCGAATTACGAACCCGAGGAAACCGGTCGTGTCAACGTCGGCTTCAGATGCACGAAGAAGCCGATCCTGCCCGCTCCAGGTCAAGCCATGCCGTCCGGAACGCACTACGCTCGGGGTCATGGCGACGAAAGCCCTCGACAACCCTGTCTCTCGCCTCACACTCCGAAAAGCGGGAGGTATCGACCTCGATGTCGTACCGGCCCCACGTGTGAACTCCATCCCCCAGATGCGAGCGACCCTCGCCGACTCTTCGATCACCCCGGAGCCGCTCTCTTCGTTCCAACTCGCCGATCTCACAGTGGACGCCGACGAAGAACACCGAGTGATGACGGAGCAGCGTCACGAGATCGACGTACCAACCGCGGAACTCGATCACGTGCTCGATGATCATGTCGTTGCCGGCATCGGCGATTGCCGCGGCACAGAGGTGGAACCCGTCGAAGAAGCGCGGCCTGATGGTCCGCCACGACCACTCCCCGGTCTTCGCCTCGCGATCAACGGACGGCAGAACCTCCGCATCGACGAGCTGATCGGAGGACCAATAGAAGAACGGCGAGCCCAAGGCGGACTGTAGGGCACGACCCAAGGTCGTCTTTCCGGAGCTGCTCGGCCCGTTCAGGAGTATGACTCGGGACGATCTCATGGCAGTCCGCGCTTTTCGGGAGTCACGATCGACAAGGTCAGCGTCTGTCAGCGAGGACGGTCCTGGCGATCGAGCCTCCCCGGATCCGAATCGGAGTGAACCCGACACCGTCCTGCAGCGCGGATTCGGAGCGAGGCTGCGCTCGATCTGACGACTCTCCGGTCCCCGGTCGAACCAGTGGATCGGGATTGGATCCGTCCCGCTTGGGTTCACTCGACTCCGATTCGGCGTCAGGGATCATCGCGCCAATTGCATCTCACTTGGGCTCTATGGGCAAGGCCGCGTCGGTCTCGGCGTGCCCACGCCACCGGCGCCACCGGAGACTCGCTTGACCGTCCGCCACGCCTGGACGATGATCGTGCCTTGGTCGTGCGGGAGGGGGCGGCCTGGATCTTGACCGCAAGGAGACCGTTATGAAGCGAATCGCCACCCTCGTCGCGCTCGCCGCGCTGGTGCCCGGGCTCGTCCTGGCACAGCAGGCAAGACTCAGTCGGGAGTACACGCCGCCCAACTACGTGCTGGACGTGGCCGACTACCCGACCTCGTTCAGCGAAGCGCCCGACCTGGCCGCCAAGGTGGCTGCCGGCGAGCTGCCACCGGTCGAGGAGCGGCTGCCGGTGCGCGAGGATCTGCTCGTCGTCGAGGGCGGCTCCATCGGCACCTACGGCGGCTCGATCGTCATGTCCACCCTGGGCTCGACCGAGGCGCTGAACCGCAACGCGTCAGCGTTCGACAAGTTCATCTTCTGGGATCCGACCGGCGGACGCCTGGTGCCCGCGCTGGCCAAGGCCTGGGAGCAGAGCGAGGACGCGCGCTCGGTGACCCTCTACCTGCGCGAAGGGCTGAAGTGGTCCGACGGCCACCCGCTGACCACCGAGGACGTGCGCTTCTGGTACGAGGACGTGTACCGCAACACGGAAGTCCAGCCCGAGCCGGAGCCGGTCCTCACCCCCAACGGCGTGCCCGCCCGCTTGGTGATCATCGACGACTACACGCTGCGCTGGGAGTTCGACGAGCCGTACTGGACCTTCCCCGAGCAGTTGGCCTGTCCGTTCTGCCCGATCGGCCGCGGATTCACCCTGGGATTCTGGCTTCCCGGCGGCCCGGTGGCCCCGGCCCACTACATGAAGCAGTTCCATCCCGCGTACGCCGGCCAGGACGCCGTCGACAAGATGGCCGCCGACGCCGAGCTGGAGAGCTGGGTGAGCCTGTACGGCAACAAGATGAACTGGGGCCTGAACCCCGACCTGCCGGTGATCACCCCGTACAAGACCGTGGCGGGCAACCTCAACGCCAGCGCGCTGTGGAAGGTCGAGCGCAACCCGTACATCTACGCGGTCGACTCGGCCGGCAACCAGCTCCCCTACATCGACACCTGGGAGCTGCCCAAGGTGGAGACACCCGACATGGTCTACCTGCGGCTGGCGGGCCGCCAGGACGACTTCAACTGGCGGCTGCCGAAGCTCGACCAGGTGCCGTTCATGCTCGAGAACAAGGATCGCGGCAACTACGACGTCTACTTCGACTATGCCAACGCCGGCTCCGCGTCCATGATCTACGTCAACCGCACGTGGCGCGGCGACCCGGAGATCGAGGCGCTGCTGAACGCCGCGGACTTCCGGCGCGCCGTATCGCTCGGCATAGACCGCGAGCAGTACAACGAGGCGTGGATGCTCGGTCTGGCCGTGCCCGGCTCCCCGGTGGTGGCGGATCATCACCCGATGAACCCGGGCCCGGAGTATCGAACCCTGTGGCACACCCACGACCCCGATCGGGCCAATGAGCTGCTGGACGGGCTGGGGCTGACCGAGCGCGACTCGGATGGGTTCCGGCTGACCCCCGGCGGCAACCGCGTGACGATCAGCCTGGCCGTCGTGCAGTCGCATCCGGATTGGGTAGGCCAGACCGAGATCTTCGTCGAGGAGATGAAGGAGCTCGACCTGGACATCAAGCTGGACGTGCTCGCCGACGAGATGTCGGGTCAGTGGCGGGCGAACAACCAATACCAGTTCTCCTGGGGCGCCAACTGGGGCTCCGAGGACTTCTGGGGCGGTGGCGCCCCGGCCGCCGGGCTACCGGTGACCAACATCGCCACCAACGGGCAGCTCTGGGGCGTCTACTACGAGACCCGCGGCGAGAAGGGCGAGGCTCCCGATCCCGAGACCGCGGCCGACGTCCTGAAGGTGTGGGAGCTGTACGACATGGGCCACACAGTGCCGGCCGAGGAGCGCTACGATCTCGGCAAGGAGATCTGGAGCATCCTGATCGACGAGGTCTGGATGATCGGCATCGCCGGGCAGGTGTGGTACCACCCGCGCGTGCTCAACAACCAGTTGGCCAACGCGGCCGGAAGCTGGTGCGTGGACGGCAAGTGCCGCTATCCCGGCTCCTCCCACCCGGAGCTCTGGTACTGGGCATCGGCCAAGGATATGTAGCGATCGACCGCTTGGCGCCGGGGCGGGATGCACTGCCCCGGCGTTTTCGAAGTGCCGTGAGTGATCGATGACGAGCTACGTCGTCCGCCGTCTGGTGATGGCGGTGGTGACCGTCGCGGCTATCTCGATGCTCACCTTCCTGATCATCCAGTTGCCGGAAGGCGACTTCGTGGACAGCTACGTCCGCGAGCTGGAGTCGTTCGGCGCGAACGTGAGCCTCCAGGAGGCGGACCACCTGCGGGAGATCTGGGGCCTCAATCGGCCGCTGCCCGTGCAATACGTCAAGTGGATCACCCAATTGCTGCAGGGCAACCTGGGCACCTCGTACTCGATGCAGCACCACCGGCCGGTCCGGGAGATCATCGCCGACCGCCTGGTGATGACCGTCGTGCTGGCCGGCTGCTCGCTGGTCTTCACCTGGATCGTGGCGCTGCCGATCGGCATCTACTCCGCGGTCCGCCAGCGCACCCTCGGCGACTACACGGCGACGGTGGTCGGCTACGTGGGGCTGGCGACGCCGGACTTCCTGCTGGCGCTGGCGGTCATGTACTGGGTGTTCCTGCTCTTCGACACGAACCTCGGCGGGCTGTTCTCCGACCACTACCTGGATGCGCCGTGGAGCCTGGGGCGCCTCTGGGACCTGCTCAAGCACCTGCCGGTCCCCACCGCCATCGTCGGCCTGACCGGCACGGCCGGCCTGATCCGCATCATGCGCGCCAACCTGATCGACGAGCTGCGCAAGCCGTACGTGGTAACCGCCCGCAGCAAGGGCATGACCGAGGCTCGGCTGATCGCCAAGTACCCGGTGCGGCTGGCGCTCAATCCGTTCGCCAGCACCGTCGGCTACATCCTGCCGCAGCTCGTATCCGGCAGCATCTTCGTGGCGCTGGTGATGAGCCTGCCGACGCTGGCGCCGGTGCTCTACCAAGCGCTGCTGCGCCAGGACATGCTGCTGGCCGGCAACATCCTGCTGATGGTGAGCATCCTCACGGTGATCGGCACCTTCCTGTCCGACATGGTGCTGCTGTGGATCGACCCCCGCATCCGCGTAGGGGCACGATGACCGGGTCGGCACGCTGATGGCAGAGGCACCGATCCGCGCCGCCACCACGGACGTCGAGAGCGAACGGCAGGAAGCGCTCTATTCGCAATGGCGGCTCACGCGCATCCGCTTCCTGCGCCACAAGGCCGCCGTGGTCTCCGGCGTGCTGCTGTGCTGCTTCTACCTGGTGGCGATCTTCGCCGACTTCATCGCCTACTCCGACCCCAACGACAACGAGGCGTTCCGGCAGCTCATACCGCCGCAGCGCATCCGGCTGTTCGACGATGGCCGCTTGAGCCCGCACGTGCTGGAGCTCAAGCACGGGCGCGACGCCACCTTCCGGACGGTGTTCACGCCGGTTCCGGACAGCAAGATCCGCGTGCGGCTGTTCGCCCGCGGCTACGAGTACCGGCTGCTCGGGATCTTCCCGACCGACCGCCATCTGCTCGGCACCGTGGAAACGCCGACCGAGGAGAGCCTGTTCCTGCTCGGCACCGACAACAACGGCCGCGACCTCTTCTCCCGCCTGGTGATCGCCAGCCGCATATCGCTGTCCATCGGACTGATTGGCGTAACGCTCGGCCTGATCCTGGGCATCGTGCTGGGCGGGATATCCGGCTTCTACGGCGGCGTGGTGGACTCGGCCATCCAGCGCCTGATCGAGATCCTGCGCTCCATCCCCACCATTCCCCTCTGGATGACCCTGGCCGCCGCGCTGCCGCACGGCTGGAGCGTCGTGCAGCGCTATCTGGCGATCACGGTGATCCTGTCGTTCTTCGCCTGGACCACCCTGGCGCGCGAGGTGCGCGGCCGCTTCCTGGCGCTACGCGAGGAGGACTACGTGCTGGCCTCCGAGGTGCTGGGGGCTACCAGGAAACGGGTGATCCTGCGCCACATGGTGCCGGCCATGAGCAGCCACATCATCGCCACCTCCACCCTGGCCATCCCCGGCATGATCCTGGCGGAGACCGGCCTGAGCTTCCTGGGACTGGGTCTGCGTCCGCCGGCCATAAGCTGGGGCGTGATGCTGCAGGACACCCAGAACCTGCGCGCGATCGCCCTGTCGCCGTGGCTGATGACCGCGGTCTGGCCGGTGATAGTGTCGGTGCTGGCCTTCAACTTCGTCGGCGACGGACTGCGCGACGCCGCCGACCCATACAGCACCTGACGCCATGCGGCTCCGCGAACAGCAGCTCGCCTTCTACCGCACCTTCGGCTTCCTGCGCTTCCCCGGCCTGTTCGCGGCCGAGATCGACGCCATCACCGCCGCCTACGAGCGGATCTTCGCCGCCAGCGGCCGCGTCCACGACCACAGGCGGGCGCTGTACCTCATCCCCTTCGCCGACCGCAGCGAGTACCTGTCCGGCCTGATCGACGATCCGCGCATCGCCGGACCGGTCGCCTCCATCCTGGGCTCCGACTACAACTACGCCACCAGCGACGGCAACTACTACGTGGGCGACACGATGTGGCACTCGGACCAGCACCTGGACACGCCCTTCCACTCGGTGAAGGTTGGCTTCTACCTTGACCCGCTCACCCGCGACTCCGGCTGCCTGCGGCTGATCCCCGGCAGCTTCCGTCACGGCGACGCGTTCGCGGACGCCCTGCACGCGGTGGTGCCGATCTCGGCGGAGAACCGCAGCCGCGAAGTGTGGGGCATCCACGGCAGCGAGGTGCCGGCGCTGGCGATCGAGTCGCAGCCGGGCGACATGGTGCTGTTCAACCACAAGACCAAGCACTCGGCGTGGGGCGGCGGCACCCTGCGGCGCATGTTCACCTACAACTTCGAGGAGCGCATGACCGGCGCGCAGGTCCCGTACCTGGCGCGAACGCTGGCCGACGTGCACGCGCGCAACGGCACCATCTATGGCGAGGCGATGCTGCGCACCGCCGGCCCGGAGCGCCGCCGCCACCTGGAGCAGCGGCTGCGCGTCGCCGCCGAGCACGGCATCAATCCCGTCGACGGAGGGTCTGCTGCATGACGGCGCACATCCACTGGAGCGGGGTGATCTGCCGCCGGCCAGGCCGCTACCTCGCCTGGCCCACCATCGCCCGCACGCAGAACGGCGAGCTGCTGGTCGTCTTCTCCGGCGAGCGGGAGGAGCACTCCTGCCCGTACGGCAAGACGCAGCTCATCCGCAGCGCCGACGGCGGCGAGACCTGGTCGGAGCCTGTGACCATCGGCGACACGCCGCTCGACGTGCGCGACGCCGGCATCCTGGTGCTGCGCTCGGGCGTGATCGTGGTGAGCTTCTTCACCGTGCCGACCTGGTCCAGGCTGGACGGCTACCGCAAGGTCTACCCGGCACAACAGGTCGACGGCTGGCAGCGCTACCTCGACACCGTGTCCGCATCGGAGCGGCGGCGCTGGCGGGGCAACTGGACACGCCGCTCCACCGATGGCGGCCGCACCTGGGAGGAACCGGCGGACTCCATCGCGTCCGCCCCGCACGGCCCCATCCAGCTCCGCGACGGCCGGCTGCTGTTCCTGGGCGTCGACGCTCCCGGCGAGCCCCCGTACCGGCTGCTGGCCGTCGAGTCCGTGGACGAAGGGCGCTCCTGGCGGCAGATCGGCACCGTGCCGCTGTCGCCCGCCGACCACGCCGTCGCGGAACCGCACCCCGCCGAGCTGCCCGACGGCCGCCTGGTCTGCCTGTGGCGCTACCAGCCGGAGCAGCTTACCGAGCAGCGCTACCTGCGCCAGACCGAGAGCGACGACGGCGGCAGCACCTGGTCCGAGACGCACGCGACGGCCGTCCTGGGGTATCCGGCGCACTTGCTGACGTTGCGGAGCGGGGCGCTGCTCGCCACCTACGGGCGGCGCGTGCCGCCGATGGGCCACCGCGCCTGCCTGAGCCACGACGGCGGCGCGAGCTGGGACGCCGGCAACGAGATCGTGCTCCGCGACGACGCCCCGGACATCGAGCTTCCCTGGCCGGCCACCTGGGACCTGGGCTACCCCGCGACCGTCGAGCTGGCGCCCGGCGAGCTGCTGACCGTCTACTACCAGATCGCCCCGCCCGACCTGAAGCCGAGCATCCAGGCGACGCGCTGGTCGCTCAGGCTGACAGGGTCGCTCAGTTGACCGGGGCCTCCGTGCCGGCGTAGTCGGGCAGCCGCCCGGCCAGCGCGCGGATGCGCGCGTTGCCGTGCCGGGCCAGCAGCTCGTTGGCGGCACGCACACGCGGTACGGCGCGCAGCTCGGCCCGATGCCGGTCGCTGCCGGGCATGCGCACGAACTTGAGGATGATCGACCGCCGCGGATGGACCTTGCCGTAGACGGAGTGGAACAGCCAGTTGTTGAAGAACACCACGTCCCCGGGATCGGTCTCGATCGCGTACGCGGGAACGTCCTCGCCGCGCTGGCCGAAGTACCTTCGGTCGCCGCCGGCCGCGGTCACCTCGTGGAACGGCAGCAGCGACTCGTGCAGCAGCGCCCGGTGCGACCCCGGGACGATGCGCAGCGCGCCGGTGTCCCGGCGCAACGGGTCCAGGTAGAGCATCACCTTGAGCCGGTATGGCGCCATCTGCTCCCGCAGCCAGCCCCCGTCCGCGTGCCAGTGGTGGTCGGCCAGGCTGTCGAAGCCCCACATGCCCTCGGAGCCGTCCCACAGCGCGTCCTCGCCGAGGAGGTCGCAGACCGCCTGGTAGATGCGGTCGTCGGCGACCAGGTCCGTGAGCGACCGGCTCCGCTCGACGAACGGCGACTCCCAGACCACGTCGCGGTCGCCCGGAACATGGCCCAGGACCTCCGCGCACACCGACTCCATCTCGCGGAGTGCGGCGTCGACCTCGGCCGGACTCAGCGCGGTGCGGCGGACCACGACCCCCAGTGCGTCGAACTGCGCCACCTCGCCGGCGGACAGGAACCGCGGGTCATGGTTGCCCACGGGGAGAGTGTGGCACACGGCCGGCGCCCGCGGAATGACCGGCCGCGCTCGATCGGAGTAGGCTCGTGGCGCCGCCGCCACGCCACGCGGCCCCCCTGCCATGCAACACGCCGCCGATAGATCTCAGGTGATCCCGTCCGGCGGCGCCCTGGGCGCGGAGATCCGTGGGCTGGACCTCCGCCTGTCGCTCGATGCCACCGCCGTGGGCCGTCTCCGCCGCGCCCTGCTCGACCACTGCGTGCTGGTCTTCCGCGATCAGGCGATCAGCGAGGCGGACCAGGTTCGCTTCACCGGCTACTTCGGCCGCCCGGTCGAGCACGTCCGCCGCCAGCCCGACCGCCCGGTCAAGGAGATCTTCCTGATCTCCAACATCGAGCAGAACGGGCAACCCATCGGCGCCTTGGGCCACGGCGAGCTCAGCTTCCACTCCGACCTCTCCTACCTGCGCCGGCCCGGCACCCTGTCTCTGCTCTACGCGGTCGAGGTCCCCGAAAGCGGCGGCAGCACCCAGTGGTGCAACGGCTACGCGGCCTACGAGGCGCTGGACGACGGCCTCAAGGCGAGGGTGCACGGCCTCCGCGCCATCCATCGCCACCCGGTCGAGGAGCAGAACCCGCCCAAGCCGGTGGACCACCCCGTCGTGCGCACCCACCCGGAGACCGGCCGCCGCACGCTGTACGTCGGCCCGCACCTGACGCGCTCCATAGTCGGGATGGAGCCCACGGAGAGCCGCGCGCTCCTCGACCGGCTGTTCGCACACATGACCCAACCCCGTTACGTGTGGACCCACCACTGGCAGGTCGGCGACCTGGTCATGTGGGACAACCGCGCCACCCTGCACCGCCGAGAGCCGTTCCCCGCCGACCAGCGCCGGCTGATGAAGCGCACTCAGGTCCTGGGCGAGGAAGTGCCGTCTTGACGTGTGGACGCTGTGGCGATCCGCCTCAACACAGCGGTTGTCAACGAGATCGTTGACGGTTCCTCAAAGCAAGCCCCAATCGAACACCGCGCCCAGGTAACCATCCCTGCGGCTGGTGAGCCCCTCGTAGACCGCCTGGCAGTCGGAGGGCGAGGCCACCCGGTCGAGCAGCGGTTCGACCAGCAGCCGGCCGGCGGCGATCCACTCGACCAGGCGGCGGTAGTTGGTCTCCAGATCGCGGACCCGCTCGGCGGGGTGCGCCGGCCAGCGCCACTCCAGCGCTCCGATCATCCGGATCGCCTGCAGGTGGATGCGCAACAGCATCGGCGTCACGTCGAAAGTGGCCGGCGCGCGGGGGCTGCCGAGCAGGATCACCTCACCGTGGCGCCGCGCGGCCATCACCGACTGCGCCACCACCTCGCTGATGCCGATCGCCTCCACGGCGACGTGCACGCCCTCGCCCCTCGTCCACTCCAGGACGGCCTCCTGCAGATCGCGCGCGGACGGATTGACCGTACGCTCGATGCCGCACGCCCGCGCCTTGGCAAGACGGTAGTCGGAGAGATCGGCGGCCATCACCTCCGCCCCGGCGAGCTGGAATAGCTGGGCGGCGAAGTTGCCGACCAGCCCCATGCCGGTCACCAGCACCGTGTCGCCGGGCTGCACGCTGGAGGAGCGCAGCGCGGAGATGCTCACCCCGGCCATCCGGGCGAACACCAGGTGGCTGCCGTCCGCATCCTCCGGCACCGGCAGCGCCATGCGGGCGGCGTCCGCCTTGACCAGCGAAGCGTGCCGGGAAAAGGAGAGCACGCGCTCGCCCGCGCGGCACATCTCCACGGAGGATCCCACCTCCAGAACCCGGCCCAGGTGGCCGTAGCCGGTGGCGCGAGGGTACGTGCCCGCGTCGCCGAACGGCATCTCGCGCACCAGTCCGGTGAAGCCGGCCCCCTCGGTGCCGGCGCTGACGATCGAGTACTCGGCTTCCACCAGCGCCTCGTGCGGCTGCAGGCAACCGTCGACTTCGACCTCCTGCAGCTCGATGCGGCCGGGCTCGACGACGATCAACTGTCTGCTCTTCATGCGCGCCCCGCTCGGGTCGGCATCGGGTCGCTTGGAAGCAGCATGCGGCCGGAGGGGAGCAATCAGCCGCGCCGGTCGCGGATGAGCGTCTCCAACTCGGCGACCCGCGCTTCGGCAACTCGACGTGCGGCAACCTTGTTGGGAGACGCCACCTCCAGCACGAAGTCCGGCGCCTTCGGCTCGTCCCACAGCCGGTACGACGGTCGCTCGTGCTTCGCCGCCCCCATCACCACGAACACGTCCGGAGCGATCGAAACGCCCGGATCGCCTTCCTGGTAGTAGATCAGCAGGTCACCCGACACGTACACGTCCGCCCGCTCCGCGAACCATCATAACACACGGGGAGCCGGCTGCCCGGAAGCTATACCTTGGCCGGAGCGGCGGAGTAGGCTCGTGGAAGGCCTCTACATGTCCCTCCCGTCCCCGTACCGGCAGATGACTTTCGCCGACGAGCTGCTCGACCGGCCGGACGAACTGCAGGCGGCCTACGACCGCGACGGGTACCTGTTCTTCCGCGGCGTGCTGGACCGCGCGGAGGTCGACCGGGTGGCCGGCAAGCTGCTGGAAGCGATGCGCGCGGAAGACTTGGTGGACCCGCCCCCGGATGGCTCCCGGCCTGCGCGGTGGAGCGGCCGGCCGCTCGACGCCATCGACGACCGCGGCTTCTACGAAGTCCCGTACTACCCCGAGCTGCTCGACACGGCGACGACCCAGCGGCTCCTGCTCCGCGTGTTCGGGGGGCCGGTCTTCACCTTCCGCTCGCTGACCGTCCGCTACGCCCTGCCGGCCGACGTCCGCCACATTTCGCTGCCGCACCAGGACCACTTCTTCATCCGCCACACGGCCGGGTTCCGCACGCTGTGGGTGCCGCTCCTGCCGATCGAGCCGGCCGGCGGCGCCCTGGCCGTCGCCGCCGGCTCACATCGCGCCGGGCTGCGCCACCACGAGGAGACCGACGTACTCTCCTACGTGCTCAAGGGCCGCCGCCAGCGCGGCCTGCCGCTGGCCGACGTCCCACACCCCTGGCACACGACCGCCTACCGGCCGGGTGACGCGCTGATCTTCCACAGCCACACGCTGCACTGGGCGTTGCCCAACGAATCCGACGCCGTGCGGCTCTCGGTGGACGTGCGCTGTCAGCCCGCATCCGAGCCCCGTTCCTGGCAGTCCCGCACGTCGCTCGCGGAGCAGCGGGAGCTGCGCCGCGCGGCGCAGGCAATCGCGGCCGCCGAGGGGATGAGCGAGGACCTGTTCGAGAAGGTGATCATCGAGATGATGGCGCGCGGCGCGCCGGCCGAACGCGACCGCATGATCGAGATGGCGGCCGGACTGCGTTGAGAGAAGCGGCAACGGAGACGCGGGACAGTGACCAAACAGAGCGCGGTCTTTCCCGACGACGCGACTCCCCCGCCGATCCCGCCTGGGTTGCTGCGCGACCTGCGTCGCATGAACCCGTGGTGGTCATGCGATCCCATGCCTCCGCAGCCGGCGACTCGGCGCCACCTGGTGACCTGGGTCCGCCGCCGATTGGAGGCGGAGATCGCCCCGATCGTCGTGCTACGGGGCCCTCGTCAAGTCGGCAAGACGACCGCCCAGTTCCAGATCATCTCCGACGTGCTTGGCGAAGGCGTGCCCGCCCGCAACGTCCTCAGAGTCCAGTTCGACGAGCTCGCATCGCTTCGCGGGATCGAAGATCCGATCCTCGCCATCGCCGACTGGTTCGAACGGAACGTGACCACAGCCCGGTTCAACGCACTGGCACACGCAGGCCGCAAGGCGTATCTGTTCTTCGACGTGGTGCGGAATCTGGACGGCTGGGACGCGCAACTCAAGTCTCTCGTCGACAACGCCGCGCTGAAAGTGGTGGTGGCGGGAAGCTCCGCGCTGCGCATCGAACTCGACCGTGGCAGCCTGGCAGGACGCGTCAGCACGGTCGAGGCGGGTGTACTCTCGCTCACCGAGATCGGCGCGCTACGCGACCTGAGGGCGCCTCCCCCATTCCTCCCCGACAACGGACTCAGCTTCCTCATCGACAAGGACTTCTGGCTGCAACTGCGCGCGCACGGGCAGGCGAACGCACCGGTCAGAAACGAGGTTTTCCGCCACTTCTCGGAGCGCGGGGGCTATCCGATGGTCCACAGGCAGGCGGCTACCGCCTGGGCCGTGCTTGCCGACCAGTTGAACGAAACGGTGATCAGGCGCGTCATTCAGCACGACCTCCGGCATGGATCTCGTGGTCGGAGGCGGGATCCCGCGCTGCTGGAGGAAGTCTACCGTTTGGCCTGCCGCTATGCCGGGCAGACGCCTGCGGCTTCCACCCTGGCCGAGCAGGCTCGCCTGTCGCTCGCCGCCGACATCGGCGTCCAGCGGGTGGTGCAGTACCTGAAGTTCCTCGGGGACACCCTGCTGTTGCACGTGGTTCCACCGCTTGAGATACGGCTCAAGAAGAAACGCGGAAGCCCCAAACTCTGCCTGGTGGATCACGGCTTGAGAGCGAGCTGGCTTCAGGAACAGGTTCCGTTGACCCCTGAAGCTCTGGCGGCGCGCCCCGAGCTCACCACGCTCGCCGGTCACTTGGCCGCGAGCATCTTCGGCTCGGCCGCTGCCACGATACCCGGCCTGGACATCGCCCACGTTCCCGAACGGGGAACGGACCGTGAGGTGGATTTCGTCTTGACCGTCGGCGCTCAGCGGGTACCGGTGGCAGTCAAGTATCAGCGCCGGATCGACCCTCTGCGCGATACGCTGGGCATCCGATCGTTCATCGAGAAGTCCGTCAACAACGCCGCCTTCGGTCTGCTGATCACGCAGGACGACAGTGCGTCCGTCGACGATCCGCGCATCGTGACGCTCCCGCTTTCCTCCTTCATGCTCCTCAGATGAGAGAGACCCCGACCTCGGGCCGCCGGCCCAACCTGCTCTACATTCACTCCGATCAGCACAACCCGTTCGTAACCGGCTGCTACGGCGACTCCGTGGTGCAGACTCCCCACCTGGACGGGCTGGCGAGCCGCGGCGTGACCTTCACCAACGCCTACTGCCCGTCGCCGGTCTGCGTGCCGTCGCGGATGGCGATGCTCACCGGCAAGTACCCCCACGAGCTCGACGTGTGGACCAACCACCACATCCTGGGCAGCGACCACCCCACCCTCGCGCACGCCATGGGCGCCGCCGGCTACCGGCCCGTGCTGATGGGGCGCATGCACTCGGTCGGCATCGACCAGCTCCACGGCTACGCCGAGCGGCCGATCGGCGACCACGGGTCCAACCATCCCGGAGGCGGAGAGGTGCCCAGGGAGGCACGCGCATCGCTCGAGAACTCAGGCGCCGGACAGAGCGGCTACCAGGTGCACGACGAGGACGTGACCGCGGCGACCGTCGACTTCCTCAACCGGTTCGGGATCCGCAGGCGCGCCGGAGTGAACGACGAGCCGTTCTGCCTGTCGGTGGGATACATCCTGCCGCACGCGCCCTACGTCGCCCGCCGCGCCGACTTCGACCGGTACCGCGACCGCGTGACCCTGCCGCGCGTGCGCACGCCGTTCGACGACCGGCTGCATCCGTTCGAGGCCTGGTGGCGCTCCTGGAGCAGCGTCGAGGAGGTCTCCGACGATGTCATCCTGCGGGCCAGGGCGGCCTATTGGGCGCTGATCGACCGGATGGATGCGCTCATCGGCGACATCCTGGAGGCGCTGCGCCGGAACGGACTCGAGGAGAACACGCTCATCGTCTACCACTCCGACCACGGCGACATGGCCGGCGAGCACGACTTGTGGATGAAACGCTGCCACTACGAGGCGTCGGCGCGCATCCCGGCGATCGTGTCGTGGCCGGGGGCGCTGCCGCAAGGGGTGACGTGCGACCGCGTGGTCAGCGCGCTCGACCTCAACGCCACGATGCTGGAAGCGCTGGGCGCCGAGCCGTTGCCCGGCTCCCACGGCCGCGGCCTGCTGGACCTGCTCGCGGGCAGGCAGGCCGACTGGGAGGACCTCGCCTTCTGCGAGTATTGCGTCTACGAGGGTTGGACGACGCGAATGATCCGCCGCGATGACTGGAAGTTCATCTACTACCACGGCCACCGGCCGCAGCTCTTCAACCTGCGCGAGGATCCGGACGAGGTGGCCGACCGGAGCGGCGACCCGGCATGCGCGGCGCTCGTCAGGGAGTTGACCGCGGCCGTGCTGGCCGACTGGGACCCGGACGCCGTCGAGCGGAAGATGGACGAACGGCGCCGGGCCACCGACCTGATCGCGCGGTGGTCGCGGGAGACCGGCGCCCCCGAGCAGTTCGTCTGGCGCCGGAACCCGGCCATGGACTACGTGGAGCCGGGCTGAACTACTTCTTCTCCTTCCGCATGTACTCCAGCCACGTCTCCTTGGCGGACTCGAGCTCCTCCATCAGCACGCGGCGCGAGTGGTCGTCGGCGAACACCGGCGCGCGGGAGAAGTAGCGCAGCAGATCGTCGATGCCCTTGATCGATCGGCGCTTCGCCTGCGCCTCCAACCGGGCGACGCGCCGCTCGCGCACCCCGGCATCCAGCTCCCCGTTCGCCTGCACCTCGTCGATCCGCTCGAAGTAGGGCCGCGTCCACGCCTCCGGCACCTGGCCGGTGCTGGTGATGTACTCGGCGTTGTGGTGCCGCTCGTGGACGACGCGGCCGAGCACCTTGCCGATGATCACCACCCCCCAGCGGACTCCGAGTGTGAACAGCGCGATGACGGCGGCGAAGGCGAGCAGGAGCGGCAGCATGGCGAGAGCCCATCATAGCGCCCTACGAGAGTACGGACTACACGATCCGAATCCCTGCGCGATGCAGAGCCATTCGGTAGTTGGGCTTCTCTTCGGGAACGGTAGTGCCGCGCGGCGTCCGTATCGTCGTCGCGGTCTCTACGAAATCGAACTGCAGCGTCGGCTCATAGAACGCTTTCCAGCGCCACCCGTCTCTCCCAGCCCCACTCCCACCGCGATCTCCGGCCGCACGTACCATCCCAGTCGATAGGTGTTGTGATAGTCCGTATCGCTCAGGACGTGCGTGTCCCGGTCTTCCACCCACGGAAGGAACGACACCGATCCTCCGATCCTTCCGTAGAAGCCGTCGCCCTTCGCCTGTCCCAGCTCCATGAAAACGCCGCGTGGACCGCCTGATGGCGCACCGCATAGCGCACCAAGTGTTGCTCATCGTCGAACTTCCCCCGGCTGCCGGGGTACTCGTACTCGCCCCCGCGCGCACTCCAGACGTGGTAGTTGCCGCGATGCCCCAGGCGCGCGAAGGCGCTCAGGTACATCTCACCGCGCGCTACTTCCACCAGCATGATGTCGGCCGCGTCTCCACGAGCTCGTCCGTGTTCGCCCAGCATGCCCCGGTTTCCACGCCGAACAGCAACCGCGGCGCCCCGCTGCCGAAGCGCATCGACGGCGAGTCCCCTCATCCGCAACCGCCGCGCCGGCGAACACGGCGAGCAAAGCGAGCAGTGCCGCTCGCCGCGCTCGATTCACTTCGCTCGCCGCTGTCGATCACTACCCGCCGTCGCCGGCAACCGCATCCGGGCTCGGTACGAAGGTGATCACGAGCCTGGCCAAGTCACCATCCTGCTTGTCCCGCTCCATGTAGAACGGCCGCTCCGGCGACTTCACGAACAGCCGTTCCTCCGTTCCGTCCGAACGCTCGTGAATCCAAAGGGCGTCGTCTCTGGCATCCACACATCTCTCAAAGGCACCAAGGCTACATCGGAAGGACCGATATGCGTAGCTTCGATATGGACGATCCGATTCCGCATCATAGTACATCAGTCGGTTGAAGCCAGCTACATGAAGATTGCCCTCCGACGAGTCCCTCTGTCCCAAGCCGGTAGTCATTCCAACAAATCGCCGTTCGCCACTCTCCAAGACGATGATACCGCTCGTGGGGCCATACTTCCCGATCGTCGCTGAAGGCAAACTGAAATACTGCTTGCCCATCGAAATCTCCACCCTGACGCGACGACTGGACTCATTGGCGATCTCAAGTGACCAGCCTGCGACATGGTCCTCTATACCCATCGGCCGCCAACAACCCGCCCCGAGACTGCCTGCCAAGGCCGCGGCCATCACGACAATCATGCGCACCAGCTTCGGACCGTGCGGCTCCACCATGTTCCTACGGCTACGGCACGGCATCGTCGGTCGGTTCGGGGTTCGGCGAAGTCCCGTACAGGCGCTTGATCGTGTAGATGTCCCAGAGCGAGAACCATGTCATACCATTATCTTCGCCCCAAAGACGTCTGTTCTGATATCAATCATACCAGATCCCACCATTCTTGAGGGTAATCACTCCCGCCTGCGATTCATAGTACATCACCGACTGAAAGTCGTACGGTGTGCTGTAGTGCGTCGCATTGCTAACGGTCCTGCAATCGAAGATCCCGAAGATACGACAGTACCGGCGTCTCTCTGGTACTTCCGGTGATTAGCGTCTGCCGGGACGACGCGCACGTGATCATCCCTGTCGTAGCGCTGATGCTCGTGAAGCAGCCCAAAGACGTGTCACATTTTATGGTTGAAGTAGTCTTCTCTTCTGTCCTGCACAGAGTCATCATCCATACGTAGAAACGAGCAACCGATCTTTTCGAGCGACGCCTCTCCGGCGGAACTTCCCAACTGTGCATGGCTCCTGTAAACATCGCGAGTCATCAGTCCTGGGAACATAAACCTCCGCATGCCGTCGCGCTCCGCCATGCCGGGCTCTCGGGCGTCGGCGCCGCGGGGCCGGCCGATTCGGGGTCTTGACTGGAAGGCGCCCGGCGGCACACACTCGGGCCTCTCGTGGATACCGCTACCCAGGCCCCCGTACTGGAGCTCAGGGACCTCAGGACGCACTTCTCGCTTGACGAAGGCATGCTCAAGGCCGTGGACGGGGTCAGCCTGACCGTCCACCAGGGGCAGACCCTCGGTATCATCGGCGAGAGCGGCTGCGGCAAGAGCGTGACCGCTCAGTCCGTCCTGCGCATCGTCCCCACGCCCGGCAAGATCATCTCCGGCGACATCGTGCTCCATCGTGACGGCGAGCCCGCCGTCGATCTCGCCGACATGGACCCGTTCGGCCATTCGGTTCGCGCCATCCGCGGCAAGGAGATCTCGATGATCTTCCAGGAGCCGATGACCAGCCTGTCGCCCGTGCACACGATCGGCAACCAGATTGAGGAGGCGATCCTCCTGCACAAGACCAGGGACAAGCAGGAGGCGCACTCGCTGGCCGTGGACATGCTGGACAAGGTCGGAATCCCGAATCCGTCGCAGCGCATCAACGAGTACCCGCACCAGCTCTCCGGCGGCCTGCGCCAGCGCGCCATGATCGCCATGGCGCTGTCCTGCAACCCCAAGCTGCTGATCGCCGACGAGCCGACCACCGCCCTCGACGTGACCGTGCAGGCGCAGATCCTGGACCTGATGGCCCATCTCCAGGAGGAGTTCGGCATGGCCATCCTGTACATCACCCACGACCTGGGGGTGATCGCCGAGATCGCCGACGAGGTCGCGGTGATGTACCTGGGCCGCGTGGTCGAGCACGCGGTGACCAGGGAGCTGTTCCGCAACCCGCTGCATCCCTACACGCGGTTGCTGCTCAAGTCGATTCCGCGCATGGGCAAGGACGCCAAGCAGCGCCTCGAGGCGATCGAAGGCACCGTGCCGATCCCGCTCGACCCGCCGCGCATGTGCGGCTTCTACAGCCGCTGTCCGGACGCCATTGCCGGAACCTGTGACATGGAGGTGCCGGGGCTGGTCGAGATTTCCCGCGGGCACTCGGTGCGCTGCTACCTGCACAGCCCGCAGACCGAACCCATCCCGGAGACGCCGGAGCCGTCCCGGCGAGCATTAGGAGCGGCACGATGAGCGAACCCGACAGCCGCGGAGGCACGCAGCCGTCCGCCGCCACGGGCGGAGCGCCCGCGGGAAACGGAGCGCGAACGCTCCTGAGAGTCGATGAGCTGCGCAAGTACTTCCCGATCGAGAAGGGGTTCCTGCGCCGCGTCACCGGCCACGTCAAGGCGGTCGACCGCATCAACCTCTTCATCAACGAGGGTGAGACGCTCGGCCTGGTGGGAGAGTCCGGCTGCGGCAAGACGACCCTGGGGCGCTGCATCCTGCGCGCCATCGAGCCTACCGACGGCTCGATCAACTTCCAGTTCCAGGCCGCCGACGCGCCGGTCGACATCACCAAGCTGGACAAGAGCCGGCTGCGGCAGATCCGCCGCCACATGCAGATGGTCTTCCAGGACCCCTATTCGTCGCTGGACCCGCGCATGACGGTGCTGGACATCGTCGCCGAGCCGCTGGTCGCCAACAGCCTGGCGCGCGGACAGGAGCTGGAGGAGCGGGTCAAGGAGCTGGTGAACATCGTCGGCCTGGAGGTCAAGCACC
>JAPOQV010000082.1 GCA_026710565.1 Spirochaetaceae bacterium
CCGCCGCCGCTGCGGTCCGCCCCGCCCTTCAGGGTGGCGAAGAAGTTGCGGTAGAAGCCGCCGCCGTGGGTGAATTCCTCGTACGCCTCCGCGCCGTGATGCGCCAGCACGGTGTTGGCGAAGTTGTCGTACTCGTCGATCAGCGCGTACAGCGGGATGTCGTGGTCGCCCGCATAGCGGAACAGCTCGGCAAGCTTGTTGGCGATGGACGGCGGCGCGAGGATGTCACGCAGCACCGCTTCGGGAAACAGGTCGGGATGGCGCCGCAGAGCGCCCCGGAGCTCGATGGTGCAATAGGTCTCGAACTCGCGCTCCAGCGTCTCGAGCTTGTCGTTGACCGCGGAGAAGTCGAAGCGCAGCACGACGTAGCGGCTCTGTTCCCCGGTCGGGTCGCGCCCGACGTCGGTTCCGGCGAAGGTGGCCTCGAACCTGCCGCTCCAGAAGCGGTCGTAGTAGTTCTCCAGCAGCGACACCCACAGCGACTTGCCGAAGCGCCGCGGGCGGATGAGGAAGACGTAGCGCTCCTGCTCAAGCCGGCGCACGAAGCGGGTCTTGTCCACGTACAGCCACCGGTTGCGGCGGATGCGCTGGAAGTCCGACTCGCCGTAGGGAATGCGCGGGTGGGCAGGCAGCGAGCTCATCGCAGCGTCCGGCACCTGCCGACTCTATCCCGTCGAGCGCGCCGCCGGCAAAAGCGGTGTCCTACGGCCCGACCGGAGTGAGATACCAGGCCGTGGGAGCGCATCGCGCCCCGAGCCGCCCGCCGACCCGCTCGATCTCGTCACTGACCCAGTACCCGATAGTCAGCCGATGTGCGCTGTCCGGCCGCCTTTCGAATCGAGTACCGCTTCGGCGCGAAACTTCAAGCCCAGAGCGCCGATCACCCTGAGAACGGTGTCCAACGTAGGATTGCGTTCTCCCGAAAGCGCCTTGTAGAGACTTTCACGGGACAAGCCGGCATCGCGAGCGACCTGCGCTATGCCCTTGGCGCGCGCGATGTCGCCCAGCGCCTTGGCGACGAACGCGGCGTCGCCGTCGGCCTCCTCCATACAAGCTTCCAGGTATGCGGCCATTTCCTCCGGTGTGCGAAGGTGTTCGGCCACGTCGTACGGTGAAGTAACGGTCTTGGTCATGGTCCCACCTATAGGTTTCGTGCCAGGCGCAACGCCGTCTTGACGTCGGCGCTCTGGGTCCGTTTGTCCCCGCCAGCCAGCAGAACGACGATCCTGCGGCCCTGCTTCTTGTAATACACCCGGTAGCCCGGCCCGTAGTCGATCCGCAGCTCCGAAACACCTTCTCCCACGGGCCTGACGTCTCCCGGGTTTCCGGCTGCCAGACGCTCGATCCGCACGAGGACGCGAGCCCGGGCGCGAGCGTCCCGCAAGCTGTCCAGCCACTTGGCGTAGCCCTCCGTCTTGCGGACCTCGAACATGCGCAGAATGTAGCCAACAGGCTACATTCTGTCCATTCTTCTCTCGCGTGCCGCGCGTGCCGCGACGCAGGCGGTCTCGTCATGTCTCCGGGACGCCCAATCGACGAGGGACCGGACCCTCGGTTCTCAAGGGCCAGACCGATCACGGCGATCGCCGGACTCTCGCGCAGGTCGCCCACGTCGGCCTTGTAGGCGAATCCGAGGCAAGCGATCACCGGGGCCTCGACGCCCTCGACCGCGATGCAGTCGGCGCCGACGCCTGGACCCGGCCGCAGGATGTCGACGCGCGGGTGCCGGTTGGCCAGCCCGATGAACTCCCATCGGCGGCGGCTGAGCCATGGTACGGTCAACGCACCGATTCTACTCCGTCGATCGGAGCCTTGGATGATACAAAGACTATACGTCAACAACTACAAGTGCTTGGTGAACTTCGAGTTGGATCTTCAGGAACTGTCTCTGCTGCTCGGTCCGAGTGGTGTCGGCAAGACTGCTGTGCTCGACATAATGTACGCGTTGCGCCGGCTTCTGTCCGGCGATGCCAGGGTTACCGATGCCAATACGTTCTCCACGCGCACCTTGACGCGCTGGCAGCGTCAAGATCTCCAGATATTCGAGATCGACGTACGGCTGCAATCCGGAGAGTATACCTACCGGCTCGAGGTTGAGCATGAGCGACCTTCGAAGAAGGCGCGCATCCACATCGAGAGACTGGTAGCGGACGGACGGCCACTCTTCGAGTGCTCGCAAGGCGAGGTCCAGCTCTATCGAGACAATCACTCTCTCGGGCCAAACTATGCCGCTGATTGGTCGGAGTCCGCACTTGCACGGGTTGCGTCCCGTGGCGACAACACACGCTTGACCAGCTTCCTGGAGTTCATGAGGAAGGTGCTTGTGTGTGGCATTCATCCACCAAGCATCGTAACGGAGTCGGACAGTGAGGCACCCTTGCTGGAACGCGATGGCAGAAATTTCTCTGACTGGTACCGACATGTACTTCAGGAGCGTCCAGATCTGGTTCCCGAATTCACGAACACACTGAAACAGGCGCTTGGCGCCGAATTGAAGGGCATTCGCCTGGAGAGAATTGGCCATGAGACACGCGCGCTCATGGTGGCGTTCGTCGATCGCGAAGATGTCGACTCCCAGGAGTCTTACGAGCTGCGGTTCGAGGAGATTTCCGACGGTCAACGGGCACTCGTGGCCTTGTATGGCCTGACCCAACTCTCAAGCGATCAGGGATACACCCTATTCCTCGATGAACCAGAAAACTACGTGGCACTTCCGGAGATCCAGCCCTGGCTCATGAACCTTGAGGATGCCTGCGGCGCGACTTTGTCGCAAGCGGTGATCACATCTCATCATCCCGAGTTGATCGATTACCTTGGTTGTGAACATGGTGTCCTGTTTGACAGGGAAACATCCGGAGTCGTAACCACACGCAAGCCTCAGGTGGGAGCGGATGCCGACGGACTCAGGCTCTCCGAACTCATCGCCAGGGGTTGGGAGAAGTGAGCAGACGAGTTCAGATTGTCTTGTTGTGTGAAGACCAGCAACAGCAGGCGTTCATGCGACGGAATACCGACGGTGGGTTTCCGCACTTTGAACCTATGCCGCCGGGTCACGCCAGATCCCGCGCGTGTCGATGACGCGCTTGCCGGCGAGGCACGTTCGATCGACGCGGCGGAACTCCTGGTGGTCGGTCAGCAACACGATCACGTCGGCCGCCAGCGCCCGGTCGAGGCTGACCAACTCCGTCCGTCCGCCGGTCGCGAGGCCGGGGGGCAGGTCGTCGACGTGCGGCTCGACCACCAGCAGGCGTCCGGGGCAGGTCTCCTGCAACCGCTCGATCACGGCGATCGCCGGACTCTCGCGGAGGTCGCCCACGTCGGCCTTGTAGGCGAGGCCGAGGCAGGCGATCACCGGGGCCTCGATGCCCTGGCAGGCGGCCAGCACCTGCTCCGCCACCCACAGCGGCTTGCCGCCGTTCACCTGCCGGGCTGCCCGGATGAGCGGCGTCCGTTCGGGCGCCGAGTGCACGATGAACCACGGATCGACCGCGATGCAGTGGCCGCCGACGCCCGGACCGGGCTGCAGGATGTCGACGCGCGGATGCCGGTTGGCCAGCCCGATGAGCTCCCAGGGATCCACTCCCAGGGAGTCGCACACCAGCGAGACCTCGTTCGCGAACGCGATGTTCACGTCGCGGTACGCGTTCTCGGTGAGCTTCACCAGCTCCGCGGTGCGGGCGCCGGTCACGTGGCACCGGCCGCGGACGAACACCCGGTAGAGCGCCGCGGCGGCTGCCGCGCACGCGCCGGTGACGCCGCCGACGACCCGATCGTTGTTGGTCAGCTCGTGCAGCATGTTCCCCGGGATCGCCCGCTCCGGGCTGTACGCGACGCGTACGTCGCTGTCCTCGCCGGCCCGATGCGGAAACGACAGGTCACCGCGGTCCGCGGCGAGCCAGGTGCAGAGCTGCTCCGTCGTGCCGACCGGGGACGTCGACTCCAGCACCACCAGGTTGCCGGGTCGGAGCAACGGCGCCAGGTTCTCCGCGGCTGTCCGCACGAAGCTCACGTCCGGCGCGTGATCCGGCCCGTGCGGCGTCGGCACCGCGATGATGAACGCGTCGGCCGGCTCCGGGATCGCAGCCGTCCGAAGTGCGCCGGCGGCAACCACCGTGCGCACCAAGTCGTTCACGTCCTCCTCGGCGGTCGGCGCCGCCCCGGACGCGATCGCCGAAAGGCGCCCCGCGTCCACGTCGACGCCGGTCACCTCGATGCCCCGGGCGGCGATGCTGGCCGCGGTGGGCAGACCAACGTAGCCCAGCCCGATCACGCACACGCGGCGCGGCCGCAGGTCAGCCACCGGTCAGCTCGGCCAGGATGCGCTCGCTCGCATGCCCGTCACCGAACGGATTGGCCGCGCGCGCCATGGCCGCGTAGGCGTCTTCGTCCTCCAACAGCCGCTCCGTCTCGCCGACGATCCGGTCCGCGTCCGTACCCACCAGCCTCACCGTCCCCGCCGCGACCGCCTCCGGCCGCTCGGTGACGTCCCGCATCACCAGGACCGGCTTGCCGAGCGCCGGCGCTTCCTCCTGGATGCCGCCCGAGTCGGTGACGATCAGGTGCGCGTCGCTCATCACCGCCACGAAGCTCAGGTAGTCCAGGGGATCGATCAGGTGGATGTGCGGCCGGCCGCTCAGGTGGCGCCGCACCGGCTCCTGCACGTTGGGGTTGGGATGCACGGGAAAGACGATCTCCACGTCGCCTCGGGCGCCGATCGCCGCCAGCGCCCGGCAGATCTCCTCGAATCCGGCGCCGAAGTTCTCCCGCCGATGGGCGGTCACCAGGATCAGCCGCCGGCCGCCCGTCCGCGCCGGCAGAGCCTCCCGCGCGCGTGTGGCCAGCTCCGCATCGCTCCCGAGCCGCTCCGCGACGTGGTGCAGGGCGTCGATGCAGGTGTTCCCGGTCACCGTGATGCCGGCGTCCGGGATCCCCTCGGCCAGCAGGTTCTGCCGCGCCCCCTCCGTGGGCGCGTAGTGCCGGTCGCTGATCGCATCCGCGATCCGGCGGTTCATCTCTTCCGGCCACGGCGCATACCGGTCGCCCGTGCGCAGCCCCGCCTCCACGTGCCCGACCGGCACCTTCGCGTAGTAGGCAGCGAGCGCGGCAGCCGGGGCCGTCGTCGGGTCGCCGTGCACCAGCACGCGGTCCGGCCGCACCTCCGCCAGCACGTCACGCATGCCCGTGAGCACCGCGCACGTGACGTGCGTGGCGTCCTGGTTCGGCGCCATCACGTCCAGGTCGAAGTCAGGCCGAAGCTCGAACAGCTCCAGCACCGAGTCGAGCATCTCCCGATGCTGGGCGGTCACGCAGATGCGATGGTCCACCCCGTCGGCCGCAGCAAGCGTGCGCGCCACCGGCGCCATCTTCACCGCCTCCGGCCGCGTGCCGAACACGGACAGGATGCGGACGGGCCCACCGGCAGTGCTCACTGGTTTCATGGAAACGGTTCGGTCCGAGAGGAGATCAGGTGGCGGGGCTGACGCCGCCTGCAAACTGAATAGCACGGCCACCGGCGCGCCGACAAACGGCCGTCACGCAGTCCTTCGGCCGGCCCCGTCCACGACCCGTTCGATGATCCCGAGGTAACGCTCGGCAAGCCGGCTGCGATCGAATCGCTCGGTCACGTACGCCCGCCCCGCGGCACCGAGTCTGTTTCTCAGCGCCGCATCATCAGCCAGTTGCAGCGCTGCCGCGACCAGTTCCTCCTCGTTCTCAGGCTCGACGCAGATGCCGCAGCCGGCCCTCGCGATGAAATCCCGAGCGAATCCCTGCACGCCCAGAATGATCGGGCGCTCCATCGCCGCTGACTCGAAGATCTTCGACGGCATCACGGTCGAGAACGTCCCTGCCTTGCGGAGATGGACCAGGCATGCGTCCGACACCGAAAGGACCGCGGGAATCGCACTCCGGTCGAGCGCTCCCGCGAACATCACGTTGTCAAGGCCGGCCCGAGCCGCGTCACCGCGCAGCGCGTCCAAGCGCGCACCGTCGCCGACCAGCAGAAACACGATGTCGGAACGGCCGCGTTCCAGCAGGAGCCGTGCCGCCCTCAGCACCACCTCCAGGCCATGTGCCAAGCCGATCGTCCCGCAGTAGGTAATGCAGAACCGGCCGGCCACGCCCAACCGATCCGCGAGCTGCCGATCCGGTTCGGCGGGCAGGAACAGGTCCCCATCCACGCCGTTCATCACCACCGATATGCGCTCCGCGGCGACCCCTCGCTGAATCAGGCCGTCCCGATACCCATCTCCCAGCGTGACGATGTGGCTCGCTGCCCGGTACATCCCCCGCTCCATCGCCTCCAGGACCTTCAGCACCAGGCGAGCGTGCAGCGCGCCGACGGCTGCGATCGACTCCGGCCACAGATCCCGGATCTCGATCAACACGGGCCGGCGCCGCAGCGTGCCGGCCACCACGCCGGCCCACCCGCAGAAAAACTGGGGCGACGTGGCGATGACGATGTCCGGCCGCTCTTCGAGCATCGCGCAGCAGACCGCCGACACCAAGTAGAAGAGGAAACTCGCACTCCGTTTCCACGTCCCTTCGTTGGCCGCCGGCAGCGTGAGACAGCGCACCACGCGAATGCCGTCGACGTACTCGATGTGCCGCAGAGCGTTGCGATGGCCGGGATAGAGCACGCCGCGCGGATGGTGCGGCGCGCACGTCACGACCGTGACGGCGTGGCCGGCGGCAGCCCACTCCCTGCAGTGGGCGAACGTGCGCGATGCCGGCGCATTCCGTTCCGGCGGGAAGTAGTGAGAGAAGAAGAGAATGCGCACTACCGGACCGCTATCCTGACGGCGGCGCGAAGGCTCGCGACCGCGCTGGAGAACCGAAGGCAGGGATTGGGGATCTCGACCCCGAACCGCGGGCAGTAGACCGAGTCGTCTTCCGCCGCGTCCGCCCATCCCGACCAGTCGACCCGAACCCTCCCCACGGGAGTGCCTACCGTACAGGTATCGCGGTCCAGCTCCTCGATTCGGCAGTCCGGGTGGAAGTGCACGCGCGCCACCGATCGCACGGGTCGCGTCGAATCCACGCTGTCGGAGATGTCGAGTCGGCCGGCGGCGTGCCAACGAAAGGTCCTGGCATGCGTCGGCCGCCCCGGCAGATGGCGGTACCCGCCATGCCGCGCCGACAGCAGGAACCCGTCCGGGAGCTCCTGCCAGTCCACGTCCCGTGGCGCGCACCGCCGCCCGACCCGAAACGCCGCCCACACCTCGACCTGATTCTGCCCTTCGATCTCCACCGTGTTGTGGGCACGCGTGGAGCGGCAGTAGTCGCGCATCGCGCCCGCCTCGTAGGTCGAGACGCCGCTGTCGACGACCACCCTGGCCCCGCGCAGGGACAGTTCGAACGAGAGCAGATCGGCATGCGCGTGGCCGGGCTGGTAGTCGGGACCGATCGGCCCCGCGTCGCAGAGCACGTAGTGGCCGTCTGCGGTTCGCGCGCCGTAATAGCCGCTGTCGGCCAGGGCGAACGCGCCAACCGGCGGCTCTGGGGCGGTGTGCCGGGAGGAGTCCCCCCGATCGGCGTCCTCCTCCAGCGCGCTGTCGTTCACCAGCGCGATTCCGCCATCCGGATGGCAGAGATTGGCCAGCGCGGCTCTCACGCGTTCGATGCACGGTCGGACCAGTTGCTGGAGATCGCCGTTCCGCGTGGAGGCGAGCATCCGGAGCCCGTGCAGGATGCGCTGCTGGTACATCGGGGACCGCTCGAAGTGCCCGCCGTCCGCCAGCACCTGCTCGGGCAACTGGCGTTCAAGCACCTTGACGCCGGTCCGAAGCCACGACGCCGCCTGCGGATGGGCGAAGCAACTCCCCGCCAGCGCCAGCGCGACCCCGTTCTCGAACAGGTGATTGCCGAGCAGGTGCCACTCCAGGCGCCGTTGCAGATGGTTCGCCTGCTCGCGGACGCTCGACCACAGCGCGGCGGCGAACACGGCGTCCGCCAGCGTGCGCTCCCGGTCGCGGCCCAGGAACAGCGCGCACCAGTTGGCGAGCCGCAGCGACGTCGGGTACGGCTCCCAGCCGACCTGCCCGCGGCCGGGACCGTGACGCTCGATCCAATGGAGCGCCACGCGGCGCGCATCAGCGAACCCCAGGGACCAAAGGAAGTCGTGGTAGTGCAAGTGATAGCGCCACAGCAACGGCAGTTCCGCGACACCCCAGTCCGGCGGAAAGCCGATGGCCTCGGTCCGGTTCTGGAAGGTCAAGGAGCCCCCAAGGAGCGATGCTCGATGGTGTGCTCCGCCAGCCGGCGGCGATGGAACGTTCACGTCGCCCGCCCAGCGGATCTCCGGCATCCGCTCCGGCACCGCGGCGCGGCGGAATCCTGGCCGGTTACGCCGCAGCCGGTGGACCACCTGCCAGCCGGCCTGCCGCGGACGCAGATGACGAATCGTCCGCAGGTAACGCCCGACCGCGGCAGTGTTCACCGATCACCCGACATCGACCATCGTGCCGGTTTCCAGACTGCGCAAGGCTCCAAAGCATACGCGATGCGTGGCGGCGACATCCGTCCACGAAATCGGCCACGGACCGCCGTCACGGCACACGCTCAGGAAGGCATCGATCTCCTCCGCGAACCCCTTGGCCTGCTTGCCTCGGAGGCTCCGGCCCCCACCGTGGAAGCGGGTCGTGCGAAAGTCGTCCATGACGGCGTTCCTGCCGTCCGCGAAGACCTCGCACCGTTCCTTGCTCAGAGTCCGGTGTCCCAGAGCCAGGTACTGAATCGTGGCCAGCGAGCCGTCCACGTACCGGATCGTGATCACCGAGGAGTCCTGGGGAAGCACGTCCCGCGCGTCCGAGGCGATGCTGGTGGCCACGACCGAGACCGGACCGCTGCCGATCAGGACGCTGCAGAAGTCCACGAAGTGGCAGGCTTCGCCGATGATGCGCCCACCACCCTCCTCGGGATCATGCAGCCAGCTCTCGGCGGGGACCAAGCCGGCGTTGACGCGGTAGTTCACGACCATCGGGGTCCCGCGATCGCGGAACGCCTCCTGCAGCGCTCGGGCATGGGGCGAGAACCGGCGGTTGAAGCCCACCATCAGACAGGGCTCGAACCCGGCGACTCGCGCGTCCTGCAGCGCGCGCTCCACCTCGTCGAGTTCGCTCTCCCTGATGCACAGCGGTTTCTCGACGAAGACGTGCTTGCCGGCGCGCAACGCCGCGGCGACCAGCGACGCGTGGCTTCCATGCCGCGTGGCGATGAACACGGCCTCGGTATCGGCACGCTCCAGCACCTCACCCGCATCCGTCGTGGCAACGGCGAACTTGAACCGCTCCGCCGTTTGCGCGGCACTCCTGCCCGTGCTCGTGCAGACCGCGGTCAGCCGAGCGCCCCCCGCCTTCGCGATCTGCGGCAACAGCACGCTGCGCGCGAAGCTGCCGGCGCCGATGAGCCCCACTCCGACATCACTCCCGCGCGACCCTTCCGCACGGTCCTCCGCACGACGCACGGTCCGCTCACAGGGGACGTCTCCGGGATACTCGAGCAGGATGCCCAAGTACCTGCGATCGAGCGTGCGCTCCGCCGGCAGCGTCCCTTCGATCAACGCATAGGCATCGAGCGCATCCGCGAACGGCAGGCGATGGGGGACCAACGCCGCCGGCGTCACCCGCTTCTGCTGCACCAGGTACAGGAAGCTCTCCAGGTTGCGCTGCTCGGTGAAGCGCACGTAGGGGAACGGATAGTCGTTGCCTCGTTCCTCGTAGTCGGGGTCGTAGCGTCCGGGGCCGTAGGACATGGCCAGGCGCAGATCGAGTTCCTTGCGGTAAAACGCATCACGGGGCACCTGCATGCCGACCAGGCCGACGGCCACCACCCGCCCCTTGTGGCGCGACAGCTCCGCCGCCTGCTCGATCGGCTGGCTGCTCGGGGTAGCTGCGGCGATGATCACCGCATCCGCGCCGTGTCCGGCCGTGAAGGCCGCGCACGCCGTGCCGCCGTCCGAGCTCACCGCCATGTCGGCGCCCAGCGTGGCAGCAAGTGCGGCGCGCTCCTCGTCCGGGTCCACGCCAAGGACGGCGCAGCCGTTCGCTTTCAGGATCTGTACGGTCAACAGCCCGATCAGCCCCAGACCGATGACGACGACCCGCTCGCCGATGAGAGGCTGGGCCTGCCTCACCCCCTGCAGCGCGATCGCCCCGACGGTCGCGAATGCCGCGTCCGCGTACGACACCCCCTCCGGAATCCTCGCGCACAGGTTCCGCGGCACGAAGTTGAACTCCGCATGGCTGGCGTACCCCGCGCCCGCGATCGCCACCCGATCCCCCGGCTGCATCCCGGCGGCACTCCTCCCTGCCTCGACCACCTCTCCCGACGCCGAGTAGCCCAGTGGCACCGGTTCGTCCAGCTTGGCGAACACCTGCTCCGCGGTCGCCCGGAGGCCCCGCGCCCGCACCGTGTCGACCGCCTTCCTCACCAGATCCGGCCTGGCGCGCGCCTTCCCCAGCAGGCTCTTCTTCCCCAAGTCGAGCAGCATCTTCTCGGTCCCGGCCGAGATGACACTGGAGCGGGTCCTCACCAACACGCCCCCGGGCCCGCATGCCGGGACCGGCACGTCGGCCAGCCGCAACTCGCCCTTCCGCTGCGATTGCAGAACCTGCCTCACTCCCTTGGACTCACTCTTAAGCAACCATTCCACACCGTTGCTCCCACTTCAATCTCTCGCTACGATCCAAGCCCATCACTCCTTGCGGATTGCGGCAAACCCCTGTTTCCGGGAAACCGAGCCCATCCGCAAAGGCCTGCGGAGAAGAGTGTGCTCGACGACTATCTGTCCGGCGCCAAGCTATACGGCGACGACTTCGACCTGCCACGCATAAAGCGCTGGTACGATGAAGAGACAGAAGGGTACTCCCTTCTTGTAAGGCGGAATGCCGATTATAGGTACGTGTACCACTCTCTCGACCATCACTACGGCTACCGTCACACGGCACTACACTCTTCTTCCAGTGCATTGGGAATCGGGAGTGCTTTCGGCGACGAGCTGCTACCCGTGACCGACAGGTTAACCGACGTCGTTATTCTCGAGCCGTCCAAGTGGCTTGCTGCTCACACGAGAATAGCCAAAGCAACCTACGTCACACCCAACGTGACCGGCGAGATCGCACTGCCAGACGACACCTTTGATCTCATTACCTGCCTTGGCGTTCTCCATCACATCCCGAATGTGTCACTTGTACTCCGTGAACTCTTTAGATGTCTCCGGCCGCGTGGATATATGCTATTGCGCGAGCCGATAGTATCGCAGGGAGACTGGCGGAAACCGAGACCGGGCCTCACCAAGAACGAGCGAGGTATCCCGTTGACCATCTTGGATGGAATGTTAGCTTCAACAGGATACGAGGTCGTCGCCCGTCACTTGTGGGACTTCTCTCCTCTGTCCCGATTGTGCAAAACGCTTGGAGTCGAGACGTACAACAGGAAGATGATCGTGCTCATTGATCGGTTCATGTCGAGCTTGTTCGGATTCAACACTCGCTATCACCGCGTTCGGATATGGCACAAATTCGGACCATCTGCAGCATACTATGTACTCACCAAGACGTGATCCTGCTGTACGCTCTCATCGCCTCGCATCGCCGGCCGCTCTGCGGAGAATTCCCTCTTTCTCTTCGCCTGACGGGTAGTTGACCAACACGGCTCGATACTTTCCCTTGAACACGAACAGACTTCCGGCACCCGCGCCGATGACTCCGAATTCCCCGATGAGGGATGCGATGTCCTCAAGGCTGCCGGCGCCGCCCACCGCGGTGATGGGCAACGACGTCGCATCCCGCACTCTTCGCACAGCCTCCAGGTCGTAGCCCCCCATCGTCCCGTCACGATCGACCGAGTTGATCACGATCTCTCCCGCTCCGAGCCTTTCGCAGGTCACCGCGAACTCGACCGGCGACAGACCGGTCGCGCGCCGGCCGTTGTGCGTAACGACCTCGCTTCTGTGCAGCAACCCCCGCCTCTTGACGTCCATCACGACGACGATGCTCTGACTTCCGACCCGCACTGCCCCGTCGCGCACGATCCCGGGATTCGCCGCGGCCGCAGCCGAGATCGCGATCTTCTCCACTCCGAGACCGACGATGCGTTGAATCTGCTCAACGGTCCTCACTCCACCCCCGTAGCACAACGGCATCCGGCACTCCACCGCGAGGTGCTCGATCAGTCGGTAATCCGGCTCGCGGCTTTCCACGGTCGCGTCGATGTCGTACACCGCCAGCTCGTCCACCTCCTTCTCGTTGAAGATACGCACCGTGTTCAGCGGATCCCCAACGTACTTCGGGCTTCCGAACCGAACCGTCTTCACCAGCCCACCGTTCCTGACCAGCAGACAGGGAATGATCCTGGGACGCAGCATGCTCTAGATCGCGGCGAAGTTCTGCAGCAGCTTCACGCCCCACGCATGACTCTTTTCCGGGTGGAACTGGACCCCGAAAATGTTTTCCGACCGCACCGCGGAGGCGAACATGCCGTGGTAGTCGGTGCTCCCCAGAACCACGTCATCGTCGCGCGGGTCCATGTGGTAAGAGTGCAGGAAATAGTACCGCGGCTCGTCGATGCCCCGAAACAGGTGCTGCGAGTCGCGCGGCACCACGTCGTTCCAGCCCATGTGCGGAAGGCGCATGGCCTGCTCGCCGCCGGGGTCATCGAATCGCCTGACCTCCTCGTCGATCCAGCCCAATCCGGGCCGCTCCCCCTCGTCGCTTCGCGTGGCCATCATCTGCATGCCCACGCACACCCCCAGCACCGGCCGCCTTCTCACCAGCACCAGCTCGTTCAGACAGTCGATCATGCCCGACGCGCCAAGCCGCTCCATCGCCCAGTCGAACGCCCCCACGCCTGGCAAAATGATCTTGTCGGCCGCAGCCAACCCATCGGCGGACGACACCAACGCAGCCGCCACCTTAATCCGCTCGTAGATGTTGACAAAGGCCCGCACGTTGCCCAGTCCATAGTCCACAATCGCGATCATCTCTTGCCGCCCTTCTCCATGCGCAGCCTTCTCATCACCCAACCGCCGACCTGATACAGTCGGTGCTGGGAGCGGTAGTCCCGAAACGACCTGCGCGGCGCATCCAGGTAGCTCCGCAGCTCGTCCACGGGGATCGCCAGCTTGTTGGCGACGTACTGCATCTCCGAGTCGACATCCATGTCCGCATACGGCGGCCGCTGCAGCTCGGCGAGCGCCTCCTCCCGGCCCATCTGACCCGTGAGAATCAAGCTCGAGAACTGCACTTTCCGCGTGTCGTAGCCGAACCGAACAGGTAGCCAATAGCCCTCGTAGAAGCGCGTAAAGCGCGATTCGAAGTGTTTCTGCCGGTAGTGCTGCCATCCGAACCGCCGCTGCAGCAAGTCGACGGCCTCCGCCTTGCGGTAGCAAACATGGTTCAGAGGCCGAACGACTTTGACGCCCTTCACGTACGGCAGGTACACTTTGTGCCTGAGAATGGTGGTCAACGGAAACGTCCGCAGTGGGGTCGTACCGAAGCGGCGGTGAATGTCGCGAAGCTGGATCGAGTCCGACTGATAGTACATCCATTCGACGGGGTTGCGGATGCACTCGGTAGCATAGTTCGCACCGGTGAGGATATACCGCACCCTGTGCTCCTTCGCGAACTTGTACATCGTGGCGAAGAACGCATGGTCCTGCGGCGTGTCGATATGCGGTACGCCGGACTTGAAAAACGACAATTGCAGGTCACGCATCTCCGCCCAGTCGATGACCTCCGTGTACAGATCCAGGCCCAGGCCATCGATGATCCGCTCGATGTTGTTGACCGCGATCTGCGTGTTCCATCCCGCGTCCACGTGGAACACCAGGGGGCGCAGACCGAATCTCTCCTTTGCGCAATAGGTGAGGTAGGAGCTGTCTGCGCCCCCGCTCATCCCGATGATGCAATCGAAGTCCCTTCCTCTGCCTTCACGGGAGATCCGCTCCACAAGCGTCTCCACCGCCTCCTCATCACCCCGCTCCGGATCCCAGTGCGGCAGAATGTCCCGCGAGTACGTCCGGCAGTGGTCACAGACCCCGCTGTCGTCGAAGCTGATCTGCGCGTCGGTGGTGTCCATCACGCAGTCCGTGCACCGCTGATACGTTCGGTCGTCGCAGGTCGCAGGGAGCGCGTTCTCTGGTTCCAGGTGCAAGATCGTGTCCTCAGTTTCGCGCCGACCGGGCGTACTGGGCCGCGCGGGTGATTTGACTGACCATGTTACTCGTAGTCCAGAGGCTCCGGACCGCCTGCCGGCTCGCGGACGCCATCGCCTCGCACCGCTCCGGATCGCAGCGGAGGGCTTCCAGTGCTATCCTGAAGTTCTCAAGAGCGGGGCCGGAAACATGCCCCCCCGTACCCCCTTTTCGCACCAGATCGTACTCCGTGCCATCGGCTTGGTGTACGACGACCGGCAAGCCAAACGCCATCGCTTCGGAAATCACGATCCCGCCCCGGCCGGGAATCAACAGGACATCGGCGGCACGGTAGTACAGAGGAAGTGCTTCCGTGACCTTCCCCACAAGGTAGACATTCGACAGTCCTTCTGTCGACACTCGCGTCCGCAAGTGCTCCAGAAGCTCGCCGTCTCCCGCAAGGACGAAGCTGCAGCGATCTGGCCCACTCTGCGCGGCAAGGTCTATGAGCAAGTCCGGGCGCTTGTTCACGCTCAGCGTGCCGACGTATAATGCCGTGAACCGATCCGGCAGACCCAGTTTGCGGCGGGCCTCCGCCGGGGTTGCTTCCAAGGCGCTCGACAGCTTGTCGTATCTCTCCACATCCCCGACGTTCGTCGCAACGAAGACCTTGTGCGGATCCTCGCCAAGCTCCGTCAGACAGTCCTTGCTGAACGAGGAGTAGACCAGGAAGGCGTCGAAGTGCCTGCGAAAGTGTGCTTTCACAGCGGCGAGGGCGCCTCGCTTTGTCAGCGACTTGCCAGGCAATGTAATGAAACACCAATGGATCAGCGCCGTGGCTCTGGCGTAGCGGGCTCGATAGTAGATCGCCTGCAAGTAGCCGAGAAAGTGACTCTCGCCCTCGCAGAGGATGATCGACGGTCGGAATCTCCTGAGTTCCCCGACCAGGCCGATGTGAAGAGGAAGGATGCGACGTCCGAAGCGGACGAATCTTGTCGGCAGCCGCGTGACGGGAACGCGATCGAGGTCGCGTGCGCTGCGAACCTTGCTGTGCGGCATGTCTCCGCCGATGAACAACCTCATCTCGACGTTCTCCGCTGCCGAGAGGGCGGAGAACAGGCTCACCCGGTAATCAGGGCAAACACGCTGCAGCACTGCCAGGCGCAGACGACTGTCCGGATCGGTCATCGCTCGCCTGCCCCTCCGATAGAGCTTCCTCCAACCCGCTGGCGCCACTCCGCGTACCGTCCACGCCCTGACCGCAGCAGGCCGTCGAGCAGCGATCGGAACTCCGGATCGACCGATCGGAGGATCAGAAGTGCTAGAATCGCCAGCACGGGGCCGAGGCCCGCGACGGCGACTATGTCTCCCGTTGCATCCCATGGGCTCAAAACCCCAACAACAAGGTACCCCGCGGCGAATAGCGGAAGCGTACATGATAGCGGTCGCGCAAACACCCGAATGACACGGCTAAGATCTCCTCGGGATTCCACACTGGTACAGAGCCAAGTGACGACCACGGTCGTGACGCACCACACGATGGCGCTGCCGATGGCGACCCCGACCGCGCCTCCTTGGTGCGCCGCGAACCAGTAAATGGGCACGGTGAGCGCGATGTGCATGACCTGATATATCAGCAGGAGCCCGAATCGACCCTGCGCTTTCAGGCACGACATGTTCGGCCCGGCCGCAAAGGCAACCACCTCGCGCAACGCCAAGATCTGGAACAATCCGATCGCCGGACGCCACTTGCTGTCGAAGAGAAGCTCGAAGAGCGGCTCGGCCAGTGCCGCCTGTAACAGCGCGAGCGGGATGCACACGGCGCCGAGCATCTGCTGCGACTGCACGAACACCCGCGCCTGCCGCGACTTGTCTCCCCGCAGGGTGCCCAGAATCGGCTGCATCACCTCGCCGAGTCGCGTAGCGATCATGGAATTGACCTGCACGGCAAGCATGCTCGCGAACCCGTAAAGCCCAGCCTGATACGCGCCCGCCACATACCCCAGGATTATCAGGTTTACCTGAAGCGTCAGGCCATGGATGTACTGCGCCGCTCCACCCCGAAGATAGTCCCGCATGAGCACGTACGCGATCCCGCGGTGGAAGCCCCGCGTGCTCCTCACGGCCGCGGTACGATGGTAGCCTATGGCCCTACCAGCCTGATTCAGGATCTGCGGAACCACCAGAGACGCCGCTCGAGCACCAATCCCTGATAGAACTACCGATAGCAGCGTAGCTACAAACTGCAGGCCCCCATCGATCATCGCTATCGCGCGAAAACGAAACTTCAGGCGCAGATTCGCGTGCGCCACCACAGACATCGCCTCCACCGTCGGACGTAGTGCCAGCACCGCCAGAAGGCCCCCAAGCCACGCGGCGGGGTATGCTTCGTACCAACGAATGGCGAGCGGAATCGAGCCCGCGATCAAGCAGGTTCCCAGAGCCGCCATAAGCCAACTAAGCCGCGCCGCGGTTGGCGCCAGGAGCTCGAGTCGTCCGGGATGCGCGACCAGTACGTCGCCCATCGCTGTCAAGGGCATAACGTACACTAGCGCGCAAAAGGCGAGAGCCGTCGCCGCCACTCCGAAGTCGTCCGGAGACAGGAAGTGAGCAACCGCAAGCATCGCGGCCGAAGACGCAATCTTGTTCACGATCCACTGTGACGACAGCCAGAACGATCCTGACAACGCCCGCTTCTTGAGGGAGGAGCCGCTGCCGATAGGGTCTGCGCCGGCTATTGTCCTGACTCCATCAACATGTGCGTAAATCGCTGAGCGGTGCGAGTCACGTCACCCCGGCTCCTTATCTCAGCCACGTCCGATCGCAGCTTCCCGTATTCCAGGGGCGACATTCCCACGGCCCGGCGGACGGCCCTGCCGAGGTCCAAATGTGCATCCTCGTACAACAGACTCAGACCAGAGTCTGGCACGTTCTCGCGAAACACCCCTTGTGATGGGCCTATGATCGGGACGCAGTACGATATAGCGTCGAAATGAACCCCGCTGGCGCTTACTCGGTCGGCAGCGTTAGGCGGAAACACGACGAAGCGCGCTGCCCGCACCATTTCGTAGTAGTCTTCGTGTTCTAGCGGCCAGTCATACATCCGCAGCTGGATGCCGGCCGAACGCGCGATCTTCGTCACCTGCGATGCCATTGACCGCTCCGTCATGATAGTTACCGGGTTGCCATCGCGCACCGCCGAACATGCCCATATGAACTCGCGCAGAAACCCCGTTGTGGAGGACATGCCGTGGCGCCCGAGAAACAGAAATGCCTGATCATCACTCTCCATCTCCCGATCTCCTTGCCACCCGCTCGCGTCGTCGTATGACGGATGCGGGATGAAGTTGAATCGGACGTTCGGATAGACGTCTGTGTAGAACGCGTACACTGTCCGCGCCAGAACGACCGGTCGGACGCCGGCGCGGAATACGGTGCCCCACAGCAACCGAATCGCTGCGGACTTTTTGACGCCGTGGGCGTTGTTGTGCAGTATCACATACGATCGTGTACCGCGCACTAGCCGGTCGAGCAGCAGCCAGAGCGGTCCGATCAGGTTGTCCGACGCCAGATGTATGCAAACGATCGATCGGCTCGATCGCACAATCCTATCCAGCTGAACGTAGCATCCCACGGTACGTCTCATCTCTCGCCAACGTCCCTGTCTCAGCGGTCGCTCCGCAAGTGCCCTGGCAACCGTCACCTTGCCGAGACTCCCCACTTGCTCAAATGGCCTCGATTCGAGCGCGGACTTCGCCACCAGGACATGAACGCGTTCCACGATGCTCCCACCGTCGAGCGCGCGCAGCACGGCGGCATTGAACATCGCATGCCAGTAACCAACGCTTACGGGATCGAATGCGACCAGCTCGAGTCCGCGCGCGCCCTCTCGCTTAGCCAACTCGCGCGAGCACCATGCGCTCCGCGCGCGGTCCACCTATCGCTGCGCCCCGCTCCCGGGCAAGGTGAATGCACAGTGCCAATACGATCCCGCTCAAGAACAGCCCTTTCCCGGACCAATAGTTCTGTAGCATGGAGGTCGGCAAATACGCCGCAAGCGCGCCCACGATAATCGTCAACCGCGCAGGCCGTCGTTCCGCCAATTCCCTTCTGCGCCTCAACGCACGAACGAGCGCAACAGCCGGAGCGATCCAGACCGACGCGATCAGCACGAGACCCAAGGCTCCATGCTTGAGCAACACGTGAGTTACGAACTCATGCGTGTTGAAGAAGCGCCCAGCTTGGAACATGAACGTCGGGAACGACGTTCCCATCCTCGGTTCCGCGAAGTCAACGGCCCTGTCCTCGTAGTAACCGCCGTAGCCAGTTCCCCAGAGATACGCCCCTCGTCGTCCAAGAGAGTCCACCACGTTGACAGCCTCACCATACCTTATCGGATCGATCCGAGAAAGCACATTGTACTCTACGTCGACCGCGAAGCTCGTGGCTGGCCGTCCCACCGTTACCGTACCCGCCCGGACAGCCGCCACCAAGGCCGATCCTGGATTGAGTATCGTCACGACGGCGGCTGCGGCCACTATCAGGAACGGAGCGACTGTAAGCAGCAACACCACCCGCGACGGTCGTAGCATCACGATGATAATGATGACTCCAAGAAACAACCCAACCCATATGAGTCTCGTCGCGTAGCCCAACGAAAGTGCTCCAAACAACACGGTCATTGCTACGGCGAGCAGTCGGTTCCGGCCTCGGGCAATGAGCGTCAACAACCCAATCAGGATCAGCAAGTTCACGGCACCCTTGGCCGAGTCCTCGCTCGACCGACTGACTCCCGCAATCGCCTCCGCCCCGTAGTTGCTCGCCAGATAGATCAGGTCGACGAAGTGGCGTGCCAGCAGCACGCCTACAAGAGCGGCCACCAGTTTCCGCGTCCACCGCGGATCGGAGGTCAGCAGCGACCCGTACAGAAGAATGCTGCCGATGAGCAGAAGCGGGAACCGGATGTCGGTTAGATAGGCCCCAGCGCCGAACTCCGAGAACACTCCTCCGTACAGAAACCCACTGACGAACGGGACCGAAAGAAACCAGACCAGCGCCGGACCGACCGGGCGGCCGGGTCGGTGCAGTCGAATTCTCGCAAGTTGGTACATCAGGCACCCAAAGAAGACCATGCTCGGGTTGACCGGCCCCAGCGAGAGCTGCCAGATCGCCGCAGTCCTGTACTCTACCTCCTCCGCGCCCGCCGTCGATACAATGTCCTGACCGGCGAGAGAGATCACGAGGAGCAGCGTCGCTCCCGCTTTCGCTGGCAGAATAAGCGTCGTGTAAAGCAGCACCGCCAGCACCAGGCGCGCCACCATAAACGCCGTTGGCGTCGCATTCGAAACGTCCGACAGGACAACGCACAGAGTGCCGTATACCGCAAACCGCGCGACTGAGAGTAGGCTCAAGTCAGCCATCGCTGCGCCCATGGAGGCACCCGAAAGGCGACGCAAATCAGTTGACGACATCATGCAATTCTAACGGCTCCGGACCGATGTGGCTCATGCTGAGCATACCTCGCCACGAAGCTCACGCCCCGTCAAGGGCCCGCACGCACCACAGCTCGAGCGACATCCACCGGAAGATTTGGCTGCTCAGATCTACTTGGCCCGACACGTGACGGCGCAGTGCCAATTCCATCGCCTTCGCATCAAACCATCCCCGCTCACGACATCGATCGCTGAGCAACACGGGATACACGGTCTTCTCAGGCGTAGCCCGAAACCACTCTCTGATGGGAACGACGAATCCCAGCTTCGGACGTTCGCGTACGACAGAGTGCGGCACATGACCGCGAATGGATTCCCGTAACAGGACCTTTCCCTTTCCGTCCCGCATCTTGAAGCATCCCGGGAGGCTAAAGGCGAACTCGACCAAACGATAATCGAGAAACGGCAGCCGGGACTCGATCGAGTGCGCCATCGAGATGCCGTCACCGTACTGCAGAAGGGTAGCCAGGCTACCCTCGTGGCTGCGGCGGAGTTCCGCGGCCAGGAGCTCATCGTGACTTGGAGCGCCCTGACGATCTCCCTGTTTGTCCGGCCCGCCGGCCAAGACGCCGACGTACACTGCTTCATCCCCGCGGACCCGCCGGAACCACCGGTGCGCGCCCGGAACCATCGCTCTCCCCAGTTCCAGCGCGCCGCGCACCGGACTCTGAAACGCCGTCCGATTCGGCAGCAGCAGAGCATGAAGATGCGCCACGGCTTCACGCCAATTACCGACGCTCAGGGAGTCCAGAATCGCGGCCGGTGCATACCTGCTATAATATCCTCCGAGCAGTTCGTCCGCGCCCTGTCCCTCGAGTGCAACGACCACATGCCTCCGCATCTCCCGCATGATATTCCACAAGGGAAAAACGGCCGGTGACGGCGTTGGCCCGTCCAGGTGATGGACAATATCCGTCAAGGTGTCTATAAAGTCCCTCGGCTCCGCCCTTACACGATGATGTCGCACGTCGAGCTGATTTGCCAACTCGGCAGCGACGGCGCATTCGTCGTAAACGATCTCATCGAATTGCGCGGTAAAGGCATGATGTTCCCCACCGAAGAAGCTACGCAGCAGCGATACGATCGCTGAAGAGTCTACGCCCCCCGACAGTGTTGTGCCGACGGGTACATCGCTTCGCATCCGCAATCGTATCGAGTCGACAAGCAATTCCCGGAACCGGTCACACGCACCCTCGAACGTGATGTCGCGATCAATGGTCGCCGGGTAATCCCAATAGCGTCGGAGGTGGTGCCCGGACCTCGTAACCACCATATTGTGGGCAGAGGGAAGTCGAAAGACTCCACTACAGTAGTGCTCATGCACCGAACCGACGATGCTCGCCCTCAGGAACTTGGATGTCGCGCCCGCGTCGAGCGTCGCAAGTTGCGGCGCGACCGCAGTCAGCGCCTTCACTTCCGACGCGAATATGAATGCACCGTCCGCGAACGCATAGTAGAACGGCTTGATACCAAACCGGTCTCTGGAGCAGAACAGGTAATCCTCGCGGCAATTGTAAATGGCGAATGCCCACATTCCATTCAGCCGTTCGCACACGCGTTGTCCCCATTGACGATAAGCGGTCAGGAGAACCTCAGTGTCCGAAGCCGTACGGAATCGGTACCCCATTCGTTCAAGCTCGTGGCGCAGTTCCAGATAGTTGAATATTTCGCCATTGTAAGTGAGCACGTAGTTTCCGTCTTCGGAGACAAACGGTTGATTGCTTGCTGTACTCAGGTCGATCACGGCAAGCCGAACATGCCCGAGCCCGAGGCCCTTCGCGTGGAGCCATGTACCGTCTCCGTCAGGTCCTCGGTGTCTCATCGAGTTCAGCATTGACCACAATCGTGCCTCCTCGACATCCCGGTCGCTTGCCTGATTGAAGATACCTGCTACACCGCACATGTGCGCTATCTGAACGGTAGGGCTCTTTGAGAGCCGAGCAGTCCTTGCGGCCGAGCCTCGTCATTGGGGAACGCTACAGCCGCCCGAAGTACCAGCTCTGCGCAGCAGTCCTCCGAGCTGGACCCGGACCCTTGTTGTAACAGTGTCGTCATCAGTGGCGGACTCCCCTTAATTCGTCACGGATAATATCCTGGTACAGCGTGAAGGTGCGCGGCCAATCAGGAAGATCAGCAAGAACTCGTCGGCCGGCTTCCACGAGGAGCGCCGAACGAGTGGGATCATCGAACACCGTGTCCATCTTGCTGACGATGTCATCCGCGTCGTGAGGATCGAAATAGCACGCCGCGTCCCTACACACCGCCTTCGCGAAGTTGAGATTGCTCGTGAATATGGGAATCCGGTGAAACATCGCTTCGACGTACGCCCCGGAGAACGACTCCAGCAAAGTGGGCATCAACAAGGCGTCGCAGCTTCGGTAGAGGGCTGGAACCTGCTCCATCTTCACGGGGCCGACGTTCAAGATTACTGCATCGAGTTCCTGAGTCCGTATATCATCCAACAAGCGCTCGGATTTCTTGTGCTGACTGGCATCGATTGTGATTATGATCTTGTAGTCCCGTCCCAATTCTCGTATCCGTCTGGCAACGGGCAGCAACACCTCCAAGTTTTTGTGGGGATAGTAGTACGTCAGGTAGAGCAGCCTCTTGCCGGCGGGCAGGTCGAATGTCTTATCGCTGGCCGAATCGAGATTGTCCAACGAGACCGCGTTGGGAACGATAGTTACATTTGTCAGACCGTGCAGCCTGTGCAACGCTTCCTTGGCAACCGGCGTCTGGGCGATCGTGACGGCGGGCCGACGAATCCTTCTTCTCAATAAACACAGCTTCACCTTACGGATAAACCAGTCTCTCCTATCCATCAGCTTCCAGACAACGCCCGTCGGGTGGATGGCGTAGGACCAGTCGAAGAGATACACTTGCTTGATACCGGTATGCACGACGAGATCGCCCATGTTGAACACGAGGTCTATCCGATAACGCGCCAGAACGCGATGCAGAGCGACTTCGTAGACGAACGGCGAGGCGATGGTCTTGCCATACCATGCGGGGACATGGACAATCGCGATATGGTCGTTGCTGATCCATTCGAACGCCGACGGGTCGGGAGTCAGCACGAGGTAGCGATCATGAAGAACGCTCTTGTCCAGTAGCGTGAGGTAGTTGTGGAGTATGCTCTTCCCGCCGCCCGTCTTGGAGTTGATGCCGTTCACGGCGATTCGGTACACTTCGGCAGCCTCAGACAGGGGTTCGCGTGACCTTTCCGACGGAGGGTCGCGGCGATGGGGTGCGACACTCCACGGTGGAGAGCATCGCAGTCCAGAGAGGGGTGGTCCATCGAAGCGCCGTGCTGCATGTCGTTCCTTGGTCTCAGTTCCAACGCGGCTCCTCGTCCGATCTGCTCGACCGAACGGCGAAATGCTTGGGGGGAGCCTGTTCCCTCATTGTCGGAGATCTTGCCATCCGCCGAAAGCCCGAACGGGGTCCGAGGACCCCGAGCGCGTGTTAGGTTCCGGCCGGAAGGCTGAGCGGGCGACATGCGGATCATCGTAACCGGAAGCAACGGCTTCATTGGCCGGCACACGTGCGAGCGCTTGGTGGAGAGGGGCGTGGAGGGGGTCGGCGTGGACGATCTGTCCGAAGGCACACCGGCGAACCCCGTGTCCAGCGTGCGGTTTCACCGGCACACGGTGGCGGACGCCGGGGAGATGGTGCGTCTCATGCGAGACGCCGATCCGGCGGCCGTGATTCATCTGGCGGCGCGCTCCCAGGTTGCGTTCACGGTCGAGCAGCCGCTGCACAGCTCCGTGGCCAATCTGTTGGGGACGATCACGGTGCTCGACGCCATGCTGCGAGCGGAGTTGATCGGAAAGACCCGGTTCGTGTTCGCGAGCAGCGCCGCCGTATACGGCGCCACCGACGTGCTGCCCACGCCGGAGACGCACCCGTGCGACCCGGAGTCGCCCTACGCCCTTCAGAAGTGTCAGGGTGAGCAGTGGTGCAGCATGTTCCACCGGCTGTACGGGCTGGACGCGGTGAGCCTGCGGTACTTCAACGTCATCGGACCGGGGGCAGCGTTCGGGGGCTCCTACCCGTCGGTGTTGTCGGCGTGGTTGTACCATCTGTACGTCGATCCATCGTACCGCCCGTACCTGGAGGGCGATGGGACGCAGACTCGGGACTTCTGCTCCGTCGACGACGTGGCGTGGGCCAACGTCCGCGCGGCGACGCGGCCGGACGGCTTCCGTGGCCAGGCGCTGAACATCGCTCAGGGTCACGCCTACTCGCTGCTTGATGTCAAGGGCGCGCTGGAGGAGGTGTGCGGCAGGCAGCTTGATCTCGAGCGCCGGCCGCCGCGTACCGGGGACGTACCGCACTCGCTGGCCGACATCACGCGGGCGCGGGAAGAGTTGGGCTATAACCCATCCACGGACTTTCGGGGTCAACTGGAGAGGATGGCGTCGTGGGTCCGGCACTCTCACCCCCGCTCACGTCGCTCGCCGCGATAGAGAGCTGCCATCGTCGGCACCCGCGACGACGCCCACTTGGCCCCGATCGCTGGCGGCTCCGCGGAGAGCCGCATCTCCAAGTGTCGGTTCGCCGCGCAGAAGCTGCTGGACGACTACCCGCGCGGCTGTGGCGACCGCGACGTGCCGGCCATTGCCGGAACTGGCTGACCCGCTCCGTCGCCGTGTACGTGTACCTCACCGAGGGCAGCGCCCACGACGTCGGCGCGCCCGAGTCCTGCGCCGAGGCTTCCCGCGCGCTCCGGGCGATGCAGGACCGGCGATGTCCTGGGTCCGGAACCCCAATTCGCCGGCCGCCAATTCCCCCACTAGCCTGCGGCGTCGGCGGGAACCGTTGCGTCTCTGCGATCACCAACTCCCCAGCGGTGTTTTCTGCCCCCGCTTGAGAAGCTACGGCAAGTTCAGCGGTAGATCGAGACCTCGCTCCCGATAGACACGATAGGTCAATGCCACTTCGGTGTTTTCCGTGGGGTTGGTGACATTCATGACAAACACCTCGCGCTGCTCCGAGTCGACCTCGGTGATCGAGAGCGAGACCTGCGGCCCCCTGCCCCACGTAATCAGCCAGTGGCTGTTGGCAAGCACTTGAACGGCCCCGGCTGCGACCGTCCTCGGCTGGCCCGCAGGTTGATAGTGTCGCTGGAATACCGCTTGGTCCTCGCTGAGTCGATACTCCACGACCCGGGTGCGACCGGCTACGTCGCGATCGGTCCCATCGGTTCTGTCGAACAGGCAGTGAATGCCGTTGTCGAATATGACGATCGTCCCGTCTCTCGTCTCTATCGCGGAGTGTTGCCCACAGAACCCTTGGTCTTCGGGATCACTCACCATCTGGTAGAACTGCCGTTCGAAGACCGGTCGGGTACTGTCGTGAAGATCGGCTTCGCCGGGGTCGCTACCGCCCAACTGCCAAAGCACGCGGCCTGAAGGCCGATCGATCTTCAATACCTGTGAGCAGCCTCTGAAAGAGGCCACGATGTCGCCGTATATCAAGTGCAGTGAGTTGACGTGCGCATAGTCGTCAGGAAAGCGGTGCTGCAGGCAGTCCGATATCTTCATGTGGTCCCACGAGTTCCACTCGAACAGCAGCTCTCCCTGCGGAGAGACCTCCTGAATGACCGAATCGCGGGTCAACTCCGCTGTCGAGTAGGCGAAGTTACCCATCTCGTCTGGATACGCGCTCAGATCGCGGGTCATTGAGTTGTAGGAGAGGAACAGGTAATTGCCCTCGTCGGTAATCAGGAAGTCGTGGAAGTCCGTGTGATTCAGGTTGACGGTGCTCGCGCGGTCGATCTCATCGAAGCGTTGGTCGAGTAGCACGATTACGTAGTCGTACTGGTCGTAGCTGTTCCTCCCAATTCTCTCGAAATACGAGTACGTGCCGTGGCGAGCGTGCCACTTGAAGTCGCTTGCTCGCCGATCGGTTCTACGGTGATAGCGCGGCACTCCGTTGTTGTCGATGATTGCGAGGTAGGAGATCTCTTTGTTATTGTAATTGTAGCGGGGCGTGACCAGCATCAAGCCATCCGAGACGGTCGGTTCCTTGAGGACGATTTCGACGGCGGGAAAGTCCGATGGAACGCAGTGGATCACGTACGTCACGTTCTCGTCGCCTTCCGCGAGCCCGATCGCCACATCGTGGTCGCTCGAGAGTTCGACCGTTTTCTCCGTGATCTGCGACACGGGCGTTCCGTTGAGCGTCAAAGTCGTGCCGTTGTGGAGTGGGCGGGCGGAAATGGTCAGTGTCTCGTCGTCCTCACATCTGACCGCATAGTGATGGATGTCCGGGGCGAACGCCGGATACAGATCTCCAGCCCCTCCGGACACGCTCAGGCTTGCGAGTTGCACGATCGTGGGATCGGGGACCATGTCACCGAGGTTGCAGCCTGAAATAGAGGAGATCAGCACTGCGCAGGCTGCGAGAAAGGGGGCCGATCGGGGGAGCTTGGCACGCGAGCACAGACTCATAGGCGGCAACTGTACCTGAGTGGCGGATCGATGAGAAGGCTGGTGTGTGGCCGCCGCATGTTGCTCGATGCTGCAGTCCGGCTGACGACGGACTGCGCGGGCTGGGCTGGCGCGAATGCGCTCAGCGCCGGCGGGACGCGTACGCGGTCGATGGCCGACGACGTGCGGCGACCTGCTGCGGTCCGGCCTCACCGTCGAGGAGCGGACCTTTCGTTGACGACGACCTCCTCGACAGTGAATCGGACCTGCTCTATTCGATCGAGCGCACCGCCGGGCGCGTTCGGGCTCTCGGACTGCTGGAGTCTCACGATCTCGAGACAAGATCGAGGTACGCCAGGAACTCGGCGGGAGTCTCGCGACGCACGAGCCAGTCACCGACTTCGGCCAGCCGTTCGGGATCGGCGATCGGCGCCAGCAGGTCGGCCAGGCGGGCGGCGGTGTCGGCATCGAAGCGCGCCGCCGCCTGCCGACACGGTAATGCGCGTTGCTGGTCGTCACCCTGGGCAAGCCCCTGTTCACGACTTTCCGCAACGCCCTGCTCACGGCCTTCCCGGAGCCACTGCTTGGGCCACTCGGCGACCCGTTCGACCAACGTCATGCTCGCCTCCTCCAGCGTCCGTATCGCCGGAACCAACGCTCCCGGCGGCGCCAGCAGTCCGGCTATCTGACCCAACCAATCCGCGAACGCG
>JAPOQV010000083.1 GCA_026710565.1 Spirochaetaceae bacterium
CTGGCGGCGCTGATCCACCCGGCCCGCTCACTCAACCTGATCCTGTCCGACGTGACAGGCGACCGCCTGGACACCATCGCCTCCGGGCTGACCGCGGCCGACGCCACCACCTATGCGGGCGCGCTGGCGATCACCGACCGCTACGGCGTGACCGCGGCGCCGCCGGCGGCGGCGCGCCGGGTGCTGGAGGCCGGCCGTGACGGCCGCCTGCCGGAGACGCCAAAGCCGGGCGCCGCGGAGCTGGCCGACGTCCACAACGTGCTGCTGGGAAACAACCTGGCCGCGCTCGGCGCCGCGCGCGCCGAAGCGCGGGCGCTGGGCTGGCCGACCCTGGCGCTGTCCTCGCAGATCGTCGGCGAAGCGCGCGAGGTGGCCAAGGTCTACCTGGCGATCGGCTCCGACATCGCCCGCCACGGGGTGGCGGCCGCAGCCCCCTGCTGCGTGATCGGCGGCGGCGAGACGACGGTCACGCTGCGCGGCGACGGCGCGGGCGGCCGCAGCCAGGAGATGGCCCTGGCCTTCCTGACCGAGTCGGCCGACCACCCCGAGCGCGGCCGGCTGCACTTCCTGGCCGCCTCCACCGACGGCACGGACGGCCCGACCGACGCCACGGGTGCGTTCGCCGACCCGGCGGTGTATGATGCGACCCGACGTCTGGGACTGAGTCCCCGTCAGTACCTGGATCGCAACGACTCGTATACCTTCTTCGACCGCGCCGGCGGCTTGCTGCGTACCGGGCCGACGCGTACGAACGTCGGCGATCTGCAGGTACTGTTGATCACTCGATGACGATAAGGACGAGCATGAACGAACCGTGGGCCCGCTTTGCGGACGGGCTGTCGATCACCAAGGAAGCATTCGAGCGGCTGGCGGCCGCGGCGCCGAACGGCGTGCTGGACGTCTTCGCCTCCGACCAGCACGGCTCCTACCTGAGGCTGCTGAACTCGTTCCTGGCCAACACTCAGGACCCGCGCGCCGCCGAGGACGACGACGTGCGGCGCACGGCGCACGAGTTCGCCGCGGCGCTCGGCGGCACCGCCAGCGCGGCGCTGTTCAACCGGCTGGCCTACACCTCGGCCGGCTTTCGCGGGAAGCTGGGCGACACCTACCTGATCGGCCGCCTGGAGTCCTCCGCCGGGCAGACCATGGACGGCGGCGCAGGCAAGCTGTCGGTGCTGGAACTGCCGCCGGAAGAGGCGGCCGAGCACCTCGACGGCTTCAAGACGCTGGTCAACCTCGACCCCGACCACCCGGAGAGCTGGAAGCGCAACCGCGACTGGCTGGCCGACGTGGACGAGCGCTGCCGGAAGCTCGGCAAGCCGCTGTTTTCGGAGACGCTGCTGCTGGAGAAGCCGGGTGAGGACCGCGCCGCGTTCGCCGCGCGCCTGCCGGAGGCGCTGGTGCAGATCGCCGAGGAGTTCGGCTCGTTCGGCGCCTTCTACAAGACGCAGATCCCGCTGCTCTGGGTCGAGGACGGCGACGGCAACGTGCAGCCCGCCTCCAGCGCGGAGATGGTGCGCGGGACCTGCCGGCGGATCGCCGAGGTGTGCCCGCGGCCGCTGTTCCTGCTGAGCGCGGCGGTGGACTTCTCCCAGTACGCGGCCCAGTACGCGCTGGTCGCCGACTTGGTAGCGGCGCCGATGTGCGGGCGCGCCTACTTCAAGGAGGCGTTCACCGCCCCCGAGGCCACGAGCTGGGACGGGCTGGTGGCCGCCTTCCGGCGCATCGCGCTGCCGCGCGTGCGGCAGATGCGGGAGCTGGCCACGGCGCGCAGCCGTCCGTGGTGGCACGCGTTCGACTCGATCGCCGACGAGGGGCGCCGGCTGATCGGCACCGGGCCGCGCAGCCTGTCGAGCGTCGCCGCCGACTTCGGCTACTGACCCCGCGGCCGCCTCAGCGGTCGATCGTCACGGTGAAGGTACGCGAGCGGCTCGAACCGGGCCGCAGTACGGTGAGCTCGGCCGAATCGGCCTCGCGCAGCGCGGCGTAGAAGTCCTCCACCTCGGCGACCGTGGCGCCGTCGATCTCGATGATCACGTCTCCCGGCCGGAGACCGGCGGGCCGCGCGGCTGACGTGTCCGAGACGCGCTGCACGCCCACGCCCTGACCAGGCGGATCGTCGACCACGAAGATCCCGGGCCAGTCCGCTCCCGTGTCGTCCCCGGACTCCGGGCGCTCGCCCAGCCGTACCGTGATCTCCTGCTCCGCGCCGTCGCGCATCACGGTGAGCGTCAGCCGGGTGCCGGGGCCGGCCCCGCCGATGTTGCGCATGACCTCTCCGGTGCCGGTCACCGCCTGCCCGTCCACGCCGACGATGACGTCGCCGGCAAGGAACCCCGCCCGCTCGGCGGGAGAGCGCGAGTACACGCTGGTGATCAGCGCTCCGTCACTCCACTGCCCCACGTCGCCTGCGGGCTGCAACTGGACCCCGAGGTACCCGTAGCGCACGCCGCCCTGGCGCAGTTGGTCCGCGACGAGCAGGGCGGTGTTGATCGGCAACGCGAAGCCGACCCCCACGCTGGTGCCGAACCTGTTGGAGGCGATCCAGGTGTTGATGGCGACCACCGAGCCGTCCAGGGCAACCAGCGCGCCCCCGGAATTGCCCGGGTTGATCGATGCGTCGGTCTGGATGTACTCCGCCCACGGGGTCTGGCGCTGCTCGCGGCCGAGGCCGCTGATGATCCCGGAGGTCACCGTGGACTGGAAGCCGAAGGGGCTGCCCACCGCCAGCACCTGGTCGCCGACCTGCACGGCGTCCGAGTCTCCCATGATCGCCACGGCCAGCGGCTCCCGCGAGGCGAACCGCAGCACCGCGACGTCGCGGTTGCGGTCGGCTCCGACCAGGCGCACGCCCTCGGAGACCTCGGTCCCGTCGTGCAGGGTGAGCCTGATGCCGGCCGTGTTCTGGATCACGTGGGCGTTGGTGAGCACGAAGTAGGTATTGCCGGTGCGGTCGTAGATCACTCCGGAGCCGGTGCCGCTCGGCTGCTCGAACGAGGAACCGAACCGTTGCCTGGTCTGCGTGGTGTCGATCTGCACCACGGTGGGCACCGACGCGCCGGCCACGTCGCGGAACACCTGCTGCAGGGCCAGCGCGGCATCCATCGTGTCGAACGGCTGGTCGGCGACCAGTCTGATCGAAGCGTCTCCCGAACCGTGGGCCAGCGGCCTGGGTGCCGCATCGCTGGCGGCCGCCCCTTCGTCCCCGATCGCGCAGGCGGCGAGTAACCCGCTCAGAGCCGCGAGCAACGCGGCCTGACGCAGAAAACGGGCAAGAGTTGCTTGGATGTTCATCGTCATGTCATGCGACCTTCTGCCATGTGGGTGACTAGATGATCGTCAGGCTCCGGTTACGGGGGAAAGAACGGAACGTTAAGGCTTCGTAACATTGAGCTCCGGCACCCGCTCCACCCGGCCGCCGCGCGCCGACGCGAGCGCGGCCTGCACGGTGGCGGCGATCCGCCAGCCGTCCACCTCGTCGCAGACGGTGCGTCCGCCGGTGTCGATGGCGCGCGCCAAGTCGTCCAGCAGGAAGCGGGCGTCCTCGGCGGCGACCCGCCGGTGCGGGAACGCGGACGGCGCGGCGCCGCGGCGATAGACCGCCACCTCCGGCCGCGGCTCGGCGATCACGGCGCTGCCGTCGCTGCCGGCCAGGCGCAGCGCGATCTCTCCCAGGTCGGGGTGGCTGGCCCGGCCGATACGGCCCAGGCTGACCGAGGCGAGCACGCCGCCGTGCATCCGCAGACTCAGCGACGCCAGGTCCTCTATGCCGTGGTCGCGGTGGCGCTGGTGGAAGTGGCTGGTGGCGCGCGCGAACACCGTGGCCACCGGCGACCGCGCCAGGTGGGCGAGGTAGGCGAGCGGATAGATCCCCTCGACCGAGAGCTCGCCGAGCGCCTCCCAGCCGGGATCCGGCGGCGCCGGCCGCCCCTCGCCGATGCGCGGGCCGGCGTCCTTGGCGAAGTAGAAGTCGACGTGGATCGCCCGCAGCGTGCCGAGCGCGCCGCGGTCCAGCAGCTCGCGCGCCTGACGGATCGCCGGGGCGCCGTTGCGGTTCCACAGCAGGAAGCGCGTGCCGGCGCGCTGGACCGCCCGCACGATGCGGGTGCAGTCCTCCAGGGTGTGGGCCATCGGCTTGTCCTGGATCACGTGCAGCCCGGCCGCACAGGCGATCTCGGTCAGCTCCGCGTGTCGGGAGGTCGCGGGGCTCACGCACGCCGCCTGCGGCCGGTAGCGGGAGATCGCCGCGTCGATGTCGTCCTCGAACGGAACCTGCAGCTCCTCAGCCAGCCGGCGTGCCCGCGCCAGCGACCAGCCGGGCGCGGTCGCCGCGCCGCCCACCGCCACCAGCCGGAAGCGGGCATGGTTGCCGGCCGCGGCGCGCGCGAAGTAGCAGTGCCGGGCGCCTCCCAGGGCGATGACCGGAGTCACGGCGCC
>JAPOQV010000084.1 GCA_026710565.1 Spirochaetaceae bacterium
CGGAGCGGCGGGCGGAGGCGGGGGGCCGGCGGGGGGGCTGCGGGTTGCGTGGAAGGGGTTCCGCGACACCCCGAGGCGGGTGAGGGTGGCCGGCGCCGCTGAGGAGATCCGCCGTGGACTCGGGCGGCGCTTCGACGCGGCCGTGAAGCGGGCCATGCCGGCCGCCAGGAACCCGTTGATGGAGCGGCGTTGGGTCGATCTCGGCACGCGCTACGGGGACTCCGAGGAGGTCGCCGACAGCGTCACGGCGGAGGTGCGCGCGCTGTACGACTCGGATCGGCTCGCATGGCTGACCGATCGAGCGCTCTCTTCCGATCAGGACGAGCCTGAGGCCAAGCCCGACCGCCAGAGACTGATCGGAGACCTGGAGGATCCCGATTGGCGCGCACGCTATCGGGCGCTCCGCAGGCTGGGGTCCGACGCCGGGTTGTTGCCGAAGATCATCGCGCTCGCCGGCGACGCCCACCTGTCGGTGCGCAGGCAGGCGATCGTGCTGTTGGGGCTGTCCAGGGACGAGAGGGCTGAGGCCCCGCTCCGCGACGCGCTGCGTGCCCCGATCGCGGCGGTCCGCCGAACCGCCGGGGATGCGCTCAACGATCTGGGCAATCCCGAGGTCGCCGGCGCGATCGCCGAGACGTTGGCCGACAACAGCGCACTGGTTCGCTGGCGTGCCGCCCGGTTCCTCTTCGAGCTGGGCGACGATCGCGCGCTGCCGAGCCTGCGGGCCGCCCGGGACGATCAGGGGTTCGAGGGGCGCATGCAGATCGAGCAGGCGATCGAGCGCATCGAGAGCGGGGCGAGGCCGGAGGGGCCGGTTTGGCAGCGCATGACCCGCAGCGACCGCGAGCCGTGAACGTCTCCTTCGCCGCGCCGACGCTGCAGGCGGCGTGGTCCCCGCGCCACGGCCACACGGTCGTGCGGTTTCGGGACCGCTTCTGGCTCTCCGGAGGATGCGAGGAGCAGAGCGAGGACCCGGCGGCTATCCTGGGCGACATCTGGTCATCCGCCGACGGGGTGGAGTGGGGGCGAGAGGCGGCCACAGCCGCGTGGCCCGAGCGCTACCTGCAGCAGATGGTCGTGTACGGCGGCCGCATCTGGATGTTCGGCGGCATGCACCGCTACCGCCCGGAGCGCGTGAACCTCAACGACGTGTGGTCCTCGGACGACGGCGTGACCTGGGAGCAGGTGACGAAGGCGGCGCCGTGGCCGCCGCGTCACGTGTTCGCCGCCGCCGTCCACGACGGGCGGATGTGGGTGGGCTGCGGCGCACCGGACGGCGAGGTGTACTACGACGACCTGTGGTGGTCCACCGACGGCGCCGACTGGCACCGCTGTCCGGCGGACGGGCAGCGCTTCTCGGTCCGCAAGAGCCCGGCGCTGGTGAGCTTCCGCGGCGCGCTGTGGATCATCGGCGGCATGGAGCTCCTGCGGCCGGGGGTGTGCGCGGCGGTCAACGACGTGTGGCGCTCCGCGGACGGCTCTGCGTGGACGCGGGTGACCGGCGCGGCGGCGTGGTCGCCGCGGGACTTTCCCACGGTGATCCCGTTCCGGGATCGGCTGTGGCTGATCGACGGCCGCGAGGAGCGCTCGGGCCGCCACGTGCCGGAGCTGTGGTGGTCGAGCGACGGGGCGGACTGGCACCGCCACCCGGAAACGCTGCCGTGGCCGGGCCGCCACTCCGCCTCGCCGCTGCTGGTCGGCGAAACGGTGTGGTTGTTCGGCGGCTGCGAGAGCGGCCCGCGCGAGGCACACTTCAACGACGTGCGCGCGATGCGCTTTCAGGAGTGAAACGATGAGCGGGACGCTTGACTACTTTCGGGGCGAGCCGCTTGAGGTGGGGACCACCCCGCAGTTCCTGTTCGACGACCACGCGGTGGAGGACGTCTGGGATCTCAAGCGGGTCTCTCAGATCGCCGCCAAGTTCCCGGGCAACCCGGTGATGGTCCCGGACCAGATCGGCGAGTCCTACTGCTACGAGTCGCACGTGGTGCGCGAAGCGGGCCGCTTCCGCATGTGGTACCAGGACTCGGACAGCCAGGCCCACTACCGCGGTGCCCCGGAGCCCGGCTCGGCCGAGGGCCACGGCGACTTCTGCCGCTACGCGGAGAGCTCCGACGGGGTGCACTGGGTCAAGCCGAAGCTCGGCCTGCTGCGCCATCGCGGCACCGACCGCAACAACATCGTGCTGGCGGGAGCAGGCGAGTGCGACCGCTCCGCCGTGGTGCTCAACCCCGATCCGGACGACCGCGAGCGGCGCTACATCATGGGGTACCTGGACCAGCCGCGCGGCACCAGCGGCGTCTGCCTCGCCTATTCGGCCGACGGCATCCACTGGCATGAGGAACCCACCAATCCGGTCATCCAGGGCCATTACGACTGCGTGAACACGCCGGTCTGGGACCCGGTGTCAGGCCACTGGCTGTGCTACACGCGGCCGACCGTGCACGCATTCGGCTACGTGCGGCCGGAGCGGGGCTGGACGGACGTGGACTGGGAGCGCGGCGAGGGCCGGCATCACCGGCGGCACGTGAGCGTGGCGGTGAGCCGCGACCTGGTGAACTGGGGGAAGGTGCGGACGGTGTTCTATCCGGACGAATTCGATCCCGAGTGGCCGGACATCGACCACTTCCGGCCCTTCCTCCACAACGGGCTGTTCCTGGCCAACGCCTCCTACGTCGATCAGTCGGGAGGCCGCCGCGGGCAGCTCCGTTTCATGTGGAGCCGCGACGGCTTTCACTGGCAGCAGGCGCCGGACCGCGCCTGGTTCATCCCGCGCGGGCCTGCGGGCCACTTCGACGACGGCTGGATCCTCGGGGCATCCGCGCCGGTCACGGTCGGCCACCAGATGTGGTTCTACTACGGCGGCCAGCCGCTGCAGATGCAGGTCGGCGTGGACCGCGGCAGCGCCGTGGGGCTGGCCAAGCTGCCGTGGGACCGCTTCGTGTCGCTCAAGGCCGAAGGCGAGCCCGGCTTCCTGCTCACGCGTGAGGTGCGGATCGCCGGCAACGAGCTGCGCGTCAACTGCGCCACCGGCCAGCGCTTCCCCAGCCTGACCGGCATGGCCGTGCTGGGCGACATCCGCGTCGAGCTGGTGGAGTCGCTGCCGGCGCGGGAGGCTGTGGTGGGCGGACGGCCGGTGCCGGGCTACACCATGGACGACTGCGACGCGATCCGCACCAACCGCATCGACCACCGCGTGACCTGGAACGGGAAGTGGGACCTGGGCGAGCTGCGCGGCCGGCCGCTGCACCTGCGCTTCCGGCTGACCGAGTCGGAACTGTTCACGTTCGCGTTCGGTGAGGCAGCGGAATGAGCGGGCGCCGGGGTTCCCTCGCCTGACAGACGAGACGGGCACCCCCCTCGAAGAGGGAGATGCCCGCACAGCGCGGCGAGATTCTTCGGACTAATACGGTACGAAGTCCGCGTTGCTGATGTCGCGGATCGCGCGGACCTGCTCAAGGCCGGCGCGTTCCAGGGCGGCCAGGTAGTCGCTCCAGTCGCCGTCGTCGTTCGGGTCCAGGGTCCCGGACAGGAACTTCGACCCGTACTCGTCGCGCACGTCGGTGACCACCACTTCCAGGTCGGCCAGCATGTCGGATTCGTCCTCGCTGAGCTTCCAGATGATGTGGCTCGAGTTGCGCAGGAACGGGTGCACGGACAGCGCCCTCTGCGTCGGCATCGTGTCTCCCTGCCCGGTGGCGGCCAGGGCGTAATCGCCCGGATAGTACAGTCCTTTCACGAACCCCAGCTCGTACATGCTCTGCCCCTGCGGGTTGGCAGTCGTGGCCATGTGGTCCAGAAGTATCGGCACGCGGTTGCCGGACTCGTCGGTGCCCCATTCGAAGGTCTCGCCCTCGACGCCGTAGTACATGAAGATGCCGCCGTCCGGCGAGGACAGGAAGTTGGTGTACTCAAGCCAGCGCTCCACCTGCTTGTCGGTGGCGCTCGCCGCGATCGAGCCGCCTTCGCTCCACGGGCTCGACCGCGCTACGATCGGATCGAGGCCGGGAGCGGTGACCACGCCGTCATGCACGATCGTGAACTGGGCGGTGGGATCGTCCGGGTCCACCACGCTGTTCACGTGCCCGATGCGGCCGACGTTGAAGTACATGATGTGATGCCGGCTCTCGGCCAGCAGCTCCGACCACTTGGTGAAGTCCTTCTGGTCGACCTCCGGGAAGACCAGGTCCTCCGCGTACAGCTTGTGCAGGTACTTCATCATCTCCCGGTACTTGTCGGTCTGCGGACCGTAGGTCACCGCGTTCGTGTCCGGATCGATGTACCAGTCGTCCCAGGTGCGCCACGCGAGCTGGTAGCCGCCGGTCAGCGAGCGGTATCCGCGGGTCTTGGCCCATCCCTGGATCGGCCACGAGTCCGGAAACTCCGCCTTGATGCGCTTCGCCGCCTCGTACAGCTCATCGGTGTTGGAGGGGAAGGAGATGCCCAGCGCGTCGAACACCTGGTCGCGGTATCCCCAGCCGTTGGCCAGGTAGATCGAGTTGGCATTCGGGTAGGAGTAGATGTTGCCGTCCGGCGCCGGCGCCGCCTTCATCACGTACTCCCAGCCGGCGTCGTCGAAACGCGCGCGGATGTTCGGCATCTCGTCCAGCAGGTCCTGCATCGGCAACAGGTAGCCCTGCAAGCCCCACTGGTCGGTCGTCGCCTTCGGCCACGGAAACAGGATGTCGGGCTCGTCCCCGGCGGCCAGGCGCAGCTCCATGATCGAGATGTACTCGCCCGACGGGACCATCTCGAAGGTGATGTCCAGGTCGAAGCGCTCGAGCATCTGCTGCACCCACAGGTTGTCCGGCGGCGGGATGAGGTCGCGCGAATAGCGGTACATGTAGTCGAGCTCGACGATGTCGCGCCCGGCTCCCGCAGCGGCCGGCTGCTCGCTGGTGGCGCTGGCCCACGCCAGCGTTCCGGTGAGGACGAGCAGCATCGATAGGATTGCGAATAATCGTTTCATCGTTGTTCTCCTTGCGGTTGAACGTTCCGATTTCTCGTGAAGAGCGATTCGGTTTGCTACATGCGGTATCCTCCCTCGGACACGGAGCGGCTCACGCCTTCAGCGATCCGATCATGACGCCCTTGGCGAAGTACTTCTGAATGAACGGATAGACGATCAGCATCGGCAGCATCGCCGCGATCAGCGTGGCGTGCTTGAGCTTCTCGTAGTTGATGAAGCTGTCGCGGGAGGCCACCAGCCGCATGGCCTGCATGTCGGACTCGTTGATGTCCAGCTCCTCGGAAATCATGCCCTGCTCCAGGACGATGTTGCGCAGCACGACCTGCAGGGGTTTCAGGTCGTGGTCCTTCAGGAAGATCACGGCGTAGAACCACGAGTTCCAGTGCGACACCAGGTAGAACAGCCCGATCGTGGCGAGCGCGGCCTTGGAGACCGGCATGACGATGGAGACCAGGATCCTGATGTCGTTGGCGCCGTCCAGGAAGGCGGACTCCTCCATCTCCTGGGGGACGGCCTGGAAGAAGGTGCGCAAGATGATCACGTTGTAGGCGCTGATGGCGGCCGGCAGCACGACGGCCCAGATCGTGTTCAGCATCCCGAGCTTCATCACCAGCAGGTAGAGCGGTATCAGGCCGCCGCCGAAGAACATCGTGACGACCACCAGCACCATGTAGAAGGAGCGCAGGGTCAGCCGCCGCTTGGAGAGCGGATAGGCCATGGCCGTGGTCAGGGTCAGGCTGATCGTGGTGCCCAGCACCGCGTACACCACCTGGTTGCGGTAGCCGATCGGGATGTTCCGCGAGCTGAAGATCAGCTCGAAGGCGCGCAGGCTGAACCCCTTGGGGTAGAAGGTGACGGTCTTCTTGAGCACCGCGTCGCCGCTCGAGATCGCCATGGAGGCGACGTGCAGCACCGGATACAGCGTGACGATCACGACCACCAGCAACGCGCCGTAGATGAAGACGTCGAGCAGCAGCGAGCCCGGCGACGTGTCGCGGATCATGCCCGTCCTCACCACAGGCTGTGCTCCGTGTAGCGGCGCGCCAGCCGGTTGGCGACCACCAGGAAACCCAGGTTTATGACCGAGTTGAACAGCCCCACCGCGGCCCCGTAGCTGAAGTCCGCCTTGAACAGCCCGCGCCGCACCAGGAAGGTGCTGATCACGTCGGCGGTCTCGTAGGTCGCGGGGCTGTACATCAGGTATACCTTCTCGAAGCCGACGCTCAGCAGGGCGCCCGCCCGCAGGATGGTCAGGATGATGATCGTGGCGGCGATGGCCGGCAGGGTGACGTGGCGCATGCTCTGCAGCCGGGAGGCGCCGTCGATCGTCGCCGCCTCGTAGAGCTGCGGGTCGACCTGCGAGATCGCCGCCAGAAAGATGATCGCGCCCCAGCCGGCGTTCTGCCAGATGCCGGTGACGATGTAGAGGGGGCGGAACCACCCAGGCTCATTCATGAAGTAGATCGGTTCGATGCCGATGCTCACCAGGAAGCGGTTGAGCACGCCCTCGGAGGGGGACAGAAACAATGCCGCCAGCGACACCAGGGCCACCAGCGAGATGAAGTGGGGCAGGAAGCTGATGGTCTGCACCGAGCGCTTCACGGCGCCGTTGCGCACCTCGTTGAGGAGTAGAGCCAGCACGATCGGCACCGGGAAGCCGAAAAGCAGATCGTAGAAGCTGAGCAGGAAGGTGTTGCGGATCAGGCGGAAGAAGTAGGGGTGATTGAAGAAGCGGATGAAGTTCTCCAGGCCGACCCATTCGCTGCGGAACACGCCGACGCGGGAGTTGTAGTCCTGGAAGGCGACCACGACCCCGTACATGGGGACGTAGTGGAAGATGATGAACCAGGCGAGTCCGCCCAGCATCAGGAACTGCAGGTACTTGGTCTTGCGCAGGCCCCGGAGGGTGGCGGCCGTCCAGGAGATCCCCCGGTCGGCGGTCAACCGCTCGGCCCCCGCGCGTGCCATCAGTGGCTACTCATCATTCGCGGCGCCGCGGCGCCCCGGTCCCCGTTGCCGAGCGCGCCTGCCGCGGTGCTCGATGGTGGAACGACGGCGAGCCGTCCATGCAACGGGCCATTGAAGGGAGTATACCGCATGGCGCCTTGAAGGCGCGGGACGTCCAGTGCCTGACTCGGCACCCCTGTTCTCGCGCACGGCCTGCGGGCGGCGTACCATCGATGACCGGACTCGATGGAGGAGCGCATGAAGAACCCGCCCGCCGGCTGGCCGAGAATCGTGCCCGCCGTGTTCTACGACAACGTCGCGGCCGCGATCGACTGGCTGACGTACGCCTTCGGGTTCGTCGTGCGACAGCGCGTCGAGGACGACCGGGGACGGATCATGCACTCGCAACTCGCCCCGGACGGCGGCGTCATCATGGTCGGACAGGCCGGACTGTCTCCCGAACGCCCGTACGCGCGATCACCGCGCGCGACCGGCGGCGTGAACACGCAGGGGTAGAGGTCGCCTCAGGTACTGGCATCTGATCCCAGGTTCGTCCGTCGAGTATCCGCCCTGTCCTCTTCTTGAATACGCCACCCCATTGCTTGAAGAAGAACGGCACATGGCTCGATACGCAGCTGTCACGGATGTCGCGTACCCAGTCAGCTTCCATGGGTCGGGCTCCCGGTCCCGACTCACCGCCGACGATCACCCAGTCGATCCCCTCGAGAGGAAGATCGTGCAGCGGTCCCAGCAGGGGCTCGAGTGACAGGAACTTCGTCTGGGCACCGGTCTTCCTCAGTTGCGCCAGCCGTCCCAGCCACTGTTCCGATTCGATGCTCGTCCCCAGCCAGATGTTGGGCGTCCAATCAAGCCTGTCATTCAGTACACCGACGCGGCTCGGTCGCTTGATGAGCACCTGAAACGTGTGCTGAGATGCACGGTTCATGACGTCGAACACGGCTTCAATGAACGAGCCCGGCACCGACTCGTGAAACAAGTCAGACATGGAATTGACGAAGACGAGGCGTGGTTGGCGCCACTTCAAGGGCTCGGACAGCGACGACTCATGCACAGCGACCGAGAATCCCTCGCGATACTTCGCGACTCCCATGGCGCGCAGCCTTCGCGACATGCGCTCCGCATAGCAGAACTTGCATCCTTGACTGATCTTCGTGCACCCCGTCACGGGATTCCACGTAACCTCGGTCCACTCGATTGCGGAGCGCGTCGCCATCGCTACAGGTTCTCCAGGATGTGGCCCGCGATGCGCTGCGCCGCTCCGATCGCTCTGGGACTTGGACTCCCGACGCAGAACAGGAACTCAAACAGCGGAGCATTCTTGGTGTTCCTCAGAGTACGAGATCGTGAGAGGAATCTGCTGCCGAAAACTTCGGTGAGTTTGTTCTTGTAGACTTCGAGGAGGCCGTCCACGCCGGGCGCCCTCTCGTGCTCGACATCGCCGAACAGAGACCGCTGAGGGCTCTCGCGGTAGAGTTCACGCCAACTCTCGTCGCCAAACACGGTTGTCAGCCTGTCGCTCCATCCGGATGCAATATCGTCCGGTCTCTTCGATGTCGGGAGCATTCGTGCGATTGCGGACGAGGGAAAGAGAATCCATGTGTCCAAGGCCTTGAATCGGGCTATCCTCTCTATAGTCGACCATGTCACCTGTGTTGCGAACGGATCTAGAAACAGGACTCCGCGCCACTGATTCCAGTCATGGCGGAGCTTGCTCAGGTATTCGTTCGCATCTGCGTTCTCAATCCTGATGTCTCGACGGGCTGTTCTTCTCTAAGGTTTGCCAGTTCCTCGCATCGACCCGGGGTCGTTCTCGACGAACACCAGCCTATCGAATTGTTTGTCGCGTATATGAGCCGCTCTTGCCGCGGAACCTTGCAAGAACTCTGCCGCGTCAGCGTCCTCTTGTA
>JAPOQV010000085.1 GCA_026710565.1 Spirochaetaceae bacterium
CGCCGCGGGCGCGACAGGAAGTAGTGCTTGCCCTTGGCGAGCAGCCGTTCGACGTAGGGCGTCTTGTCCACGTAGTAGCAGCCCTCCTCGCGCAGCTCTCGGAAGGTCTGCATGCCGATGGGCAGCCGGCGCCGGGTCATCGGCCCCGCTCAGGCGAACCAGAAGGAGAACAGGTCGGCGTCGTTCAGGCTGATCCGCAGCCGCAGCCGCTGCCCCGCCAACGCTCCGATCTGCCGGCCCGGCCAGGATACGGTCGCGTCGGTATGGTCGCCCGACACCGGCCGCGACGCCTCGAACCCCTCGATCGGTACCCCGTCGTCGTCGCACACGGTGACCACCGCCCGCCCGCGAGCGTTCAGGTTCAGGTGCAGGGCGACCTCGCCCTTGCCCTCATGAACCGCCACCGGACGCGTCAGCAGCCAGCCGCCGTCGGCGTCGCCGCTCATGGACACGACCCCGTCGCGGCGCAGCAGCGCCAGGCACAGGCCGGTCGCCCGCGAGCCGCTGCCTGCGAACTTGCGCCCGCCGTGCGGCCCCTGCACGGCGCCGTAGTACAGGTAGATCTCCTCGCCGCGGACGATGAACCGCTTGCCGACCCGGCACATGCCGTCCTCGGGGCCGCCCGGCGGGCCGAGCGACAGGAACGTCTCGCGCGCGCCCACCCGCTGCCAGCCTCTGCCGTCGCGGCTGACGGCGAGCTGCGTGTCGATCGTGCCGTCCACCCCCTCGCGATAGATCCACGGCATGCCCAGGTAGAGCCCCTCGTAGAGGTCGATCGGCCCCCCGTAGAACTGCGTCTCCGCCTCGTCGCCCTCGTCGCACTCGAACACGAGCTCGGGCTCGGTCCAGTGCACGAAGTCGTCGCTCTCGGCGCGCGCCATCTTGCGGCCGCCGGCGTTGAAGCGCCCGAAGGCGACGTAGCGGTGCAGGGCCGGGTCGCGCAGCACGGTCTGGTCGGTGTCGGAGCCCAGGGCGATGGCGGGGTTGGTGGCGTAGTCGGTCCAGCGCACGCCGTCGGGAGAGTGCGAGATCCACATGCCGTCGCCGTCGCCGGTTCCGAACAGCACCCGGCCGCCGGGCAGCTTGGTCAGCGTGCCGTCGCCGCCGTGCTCCCAATAGAACGCCTTGAAGCGCTTGTCGGGGTCGGGATCGTCCGGATCCTCGATGATCGAGGCGCCCTCGCAGTTGAGGCGGCCGATGTGCAGGATGTTGTTGTGGCTGTCGCCGGCAATGGCCATCTGGCCCAGGTCCGGCTTCTCCCAGTGCACGCCGTCGGTGGAGGTGGCGTAGCCCAGCAGTGTCACGTTGCCGGGGATGCTGAGCGCCCGGCCGCCGGCCGGTCCGACCGAGACCCGCTCCTCGTTGCTGCCCGGGCTGGTCAGGTACCAGCGGCGGAACAGGCCGCGCTCCTCGTCGTACAGCGTGGTGCCGTACACCGACACGTGCGTCTCCCACGGCGTGTCGCCGTCCAGCACCGGGTTCTCCGGATGCCTGCGCGGCTGATGCACCCGCCGGTACAGCCGCTCCACCCGCGTGAGCTCGCCGTCGTCAATGAACAGATGTCGCATGGGACGTGACGGTAGCACGGCGGCCCGTGCGGCCACTAAGCTGCATGGCGATGAATGATCCCGACCTGCACCTGTTCGTCGACGACGCCGAGATCCAGCACTACGTGAACCTGGTCCGGGTGGTGAACAAGCCGTCGCGGCTGCCGCAGCCGGTGCTGCGCGCCGACCGGCCGTGGGAGGGAGACCGCGCGCAGGCGTGGGGGAGCGTGGTCCGCGAGCCCGGCCACCGCCTGCGCATGTGGTACTTCGCGATGAACACCGCGCGCAAGCCGGGCGAGCTGGATCGCGGCGGCTATGCGCTGGCCGAGAGCATGGACGGCCGCCACTGGACCAAGCCGGATCTGGGCGTGGTGCGCTACCGCGGCAGCTCCGCGAACAACCTCTGGTACACGTTCGCGCCCGACGGCGACAACCTGGTCGAGTTCGAGCTGGCCCGCCGCGGCGAGGGGCTGCCGGCCACCGACGAGAACGGCGACGTGATCGGCGTGCTCAACAACATGGACGGCCTCACCGTGATCCGCGACGAGGACGACCCGGACCCCGACCGCCGCTACAAGCTGATCGCCAACATGCAGGACCACCGCATGTGGGCGCCGTACTACAAGGAGCACTACCCGGACGTCACCCCGGAGCAGGTGGAGCAGGCGCGGGCGGTCTGGGGGCAGTACCTGGACACGAGCCCCGACGGCGTGCACTGGACGCGCCGGCCGCGGCGGCTGCTGCCGATGCGGCACGGCGACTACATGATGGTCACGCGCGACGAGCGCAACCGCCGCTGGTGGCTGAACGAACGCGCCCTCAACCTGTTCGGCCGCAACGCGGCGCTGCGCACCAGTTCCGACCTCGTGCACTGGACCGACCCGGCCGAGATGGCGGTGTTCAACCAGCCCGACTCCGGCTTCGGCCGCGCGTACGAGTGGCACGGCGGCATCACGCCGTTCAACTACGGCAACCTGAACCTGGGATTCCTGGAGCGGTGGTGCAACGCCGGCTACGGCGACGGCTGCGAGCTGGTCAGCAACCGCGACGGCCAGCCGTGGCAGCGGGTCTGCCCCGGCACGCTGTTCCTGGACACCGGACCGGCCGGCTCCTTCGACCGCGTGCTGGTGTACCCGACGCACAACCCGCCGATCGAGAACGGCGAGAAGCTCTTCCTGTTCTACACCGGCGGCGCGGCCGGCACGGGCGCCGGCATGCCGATGGCGATGGGCATGATGTGGATCATGCGCGACCGCTTCGCCGGGA
>JAPOQV010000086.1 GCA_026710565.1 Spirochaetaceae bacterium
GGGGATGCTCGTCACGGTCGAACACCGCCCAGACTTGATCGTTTTCTTCGAACGAGTCTCTGCTTCGACGGCTGCCTCGAACGAGTCCCTCAGCCCGGGCTCGCTGGACGGCTCGCTCGGCGATGGTTCAGGGCACTCCCACGCCAGGGGTGACTAAGACATGCGGACGGTCTCGGGGACTGCACCGTAGCGGCCCTGCAGGTACCCCCTCTCGAAATTATCGCTTCCGCGGGTTCGGATGTCGGTCAGCGGATAGAGATGGGTCGCTCCGTCCGCGTCCTTTGCAGTGAACCAAAGCTGGTCGCGCCTGAGTACGGAGGCGTCCATCAGGTTGGTGTCGTGGGTTGTCGCGATGAGCTGCGCTCCCTTGGGATTCGTCTCGGGGGAGCAGAACAACTTCAGAACCTCGGCACCGGCCAGCGTGTGCAGGCTGGCGTCGAGTTCGTCGATCGCCAGCGGCGTTCCCTCGTCAAGCGCCCGATACACCAGGCTGAGCACCAAGAGCAGGCGCCGCGTGCCGGCACTCTCCAGGTTGAGATCGAGGTATACCGGCTTTCCCTCCCGACTTCGGTGGCCCAGTTCCACCGCGACCTGCTTACCTTCCGCATCGAATTCGATCGACGCACTCGATCGCTTCCTGACCAGTTCGAACAGTTCCTCCTGAAACGCTCGCATCTCTTCCGAGAGTTCCCTCTCCCTGCGCCTGTAGTCACAAATCCCGGTGTCGATCTTTCCCAGAAAATCGATTACCCGAGAGTCCACGTCTTCATTGACCAACCAGGCGGAGGCCTCCGGACCCGCAACGCCTACGCCCATGAAGCCATGGAACGAAAGAAAATACCCAAACACATCGGAGAGCTGCTCGTGGCGGTTCTGAGCGGCTGCCGACACGTAGAGGCTGTTGGGTCTGGTCAAGCCGGCGATGACGCTGTTCTTCCCCTTCAAGTCGCGTCCAAATCGATAATCATCGTGATCCCGTACGAACAGGCTGCGTCGGTGCGACTTGGGAAATGCGTAGAGCCACTCCGACAGGAACTCCCTGTCATCGGCTTCGAACCCGTAGTGGTGGCGCACACCGTTCAGAACGAAGTCGATTTCGAAACGCGACGGTCTCCGGGAGCTATCGGTGTCGAGTCTGAAGGCATGGCGCGGCACGCCCCCGCCCGGATCGCCATCGGTGTGCGAGCGGAGCACCATGTGCCTCATGGCCGTTATGGCCTCGAGGAGGTTGCTCTTGCCCGACGCATTGGCGCCGTAGATTACCACTGCCGGCACGACCGATCCGTTCGGTGCGGCTGCGCAGTCGATCAGTCCGTCCGATGGATCCTTCAAGGACGACGCCGTAAACAGCAGTTCCTGAGAATCACGTATCGAAAGGTGGTTCGAGACACTGAAACGCAACAGCATTGTCGGTTCCTCGATTTCTCAGCGCTCAACGTGCGGAGAAACAGACATGAATGCAGAATCACAGCACATTATGGTAAAATCCGTCAAGCAAGACGCGCATCACATGGCCACGGCGTCGACGCTGCCGGTCGTCGTCGGCGAAGGAGGCCATCGAGGGCAGCGCACCGCGCCTCCAAGAAGCTGCCCAACGCTGAGTGGTTGTCAGGAGCCGGGCATCCGCCTAGGCTGCGAGCCTCCGCTTCCCCGTGGAGCTCTGGCCATGCGCATCACCGATGTCCGCACGTTCCTGGTTTCCGGCGGCGCGCCGGGGCGGGCCGGCTGGCGCCACTGGCTGTTCGTGAAGGTCCATACCGACACGGGGCTCTACGGCGTCGGCGAGTGCTGGGGATGGCCGCGGGTCGTGCAGACCGCGATCGAGGACCTGAAGCCGCTGGTCGTCGGCGAGGATCCGTTCCTGATCGAGCGGATCTGGCAGAAGCTGTACGCCTCCACGCAGGGCCACGGCATGACCGGCGTGGTCGGCTCGGGCACCATCACCGGCATCGAGCTGGCGCTCTGGGACCTGAAGGGCAAGGCGCTGGACACGCCGGTCTGGAACCTGCTGGGCGGCAAGATGCGCGACCGCATCCGCCTCTACGGCCATGCCTTCGACGAGGCGCGGGCGCGCGAGCTGGTCGACCGGGGCTTCACCGCGATGAAGCTCTTCGGCTGGCGGGACGCGGTGAGCCGCGTCGGTAGGCTGCGCAGCGAGTACGGTCAGGAGATCGACCTGATGGTCGACGCCGGAGGCGGCCCCTGGCAGACGCCGGCCGACGCGATCTCGCTGGGCCGGCGGCTTGAGCGCTATGGCCTGCTGTTCTACGAGGATCCCGTCTCCGCCGTGGACATCGACGGCCTGGCGCGGGTGGCGCAGGCGGTCGACCTGCCGATCGCGATCGGCGAGGCCTATCCCGACCTGTTCGCGCTCCGCCCGCTGATCGAGCGCGGCATCATCGACGTCGCGCAGCCGGACACCGGCCGCTTCGGCGGGCTGTGGCAGATGAAGAAGCTGGCCGCGATCGCGGAGGCGCACCAGGTGATGGTCGCCCCGCACCAGGGCTCGCTCGGCCCGGTGGCGGAGATGGCGGCCATCCACCTGCTCGCTACCCTGCCGAACTACCTCATTCACGAGTACCTGGTGAAGGACGTCCCGCAGCGCTACGAGGTCATGACCGGGCAGCCCGTGATCGAGGACGGCCACGTCCTGGTGCCTGACCGCCCCGGCCTCGGCGTCGACCTGGACGCGGAGGCGATCGCGCGGTACCCCCCGCAGGGCAACGCCATCCCGGTCGAGGAGGACCCGGAGTACGACTACCAGTACGTCGCCGCCCACCGGCGCCGCGCTGCGTGGCTGGCCGAGCCCGCCAAGGCGTCCGACGATGTTCCTGAGACCGGCCCATCTCAAGCGACTCCTCGGCCAAGCGCAGATCGAGCCGTTCGGCTCGACCACCTGAGGCGGTTCTACGACTCCCTCGCTTTGCTGAAGCGGACTCTGGGTGGAGAACGGCGTCTCTCCGATTGTACGGGACGCATGGAGTGGCCGATTCGAGGCGTGTATTTCTTCATGGAGCCGGGCGAGTACCGCACCGACAGCGGTAGCGGTTTGCGCGTAGTCAGAGTAGGAACACATGCCATAGCGACTGACTCCGGCACCCAGCTCTGGTCCCGCCTGTCTCAACATGGAGGACCGGCGCGATCTGGCGTCGGCAATCATCGCGGGTCCATCTTCAGGCTCGTCGTCGGAACCTCCCTGATCAAGAAGGGGAGATGCGACTTCCCGTCGTGGGGTCGAGGCAGCACGGCATCGCGCGAAGTCAGGAATCGGGAACAAGGTCTCGAAAAGCAGGTGACCAAGGTCATCGGATCCATGCCCTTCCTCTGGCTTGCCATAGATGACGAGCCGGGTCCCGACAGCATGCGTGCATATGTCGAGAGGAACGCGATAGCACTCCTCAGCAATTATGAGAAGCACCCTCTTGATCCCCCGTCCCGTTCATGGCTTGGTCATCATTGCGACAGGGAGAAGATCCGGGCTTCCGGCCTGTGGAACTCGAATCATGTCGACCAAGTCCATGATCCCGATTTTCTTGACGAGCTGGAACGTCTGATAAAGCGCATGGGGCGTCGCCCATGATCGTCGTCATTCAATGCGCCTCGGGAAAGAAGCCGGATGCTGGCCATCTTCGCAGGCCCAACGGACAGAAGGTCATGTTCGTCGCAGATCCCGCGATCGCTCCGGCTGACGAGTCGTACTCATACGCGCGGCCGGATGATGCCTCCGATACCGGTGAGTCGTGGCGGGAAGTTCTCTTCACGTACAACGCACATCCTGGGAACAATCCCCTCCATCTTCTTCCGGCGTGGCAACTCTACAACAACAAGACGTATGAAATGTTGGCGCATCATTGCGGACTGGATCGCCTCTTCATCCTCTCGGCGGGCTGGGGTCTTGTCAGGGCGGACTTCTTGATTCCCGCTTACGATATCACGTTCAGCGCGAATGGCGAAATGTACAAACGCAGACGCAGCAAGGACCGCTATGACGATTCGAACATGCTTCCCAAGAGCCAGGAAGCTATTGTGTTCTTTGGCGGCAAGGACTATGTGAGCCTGTTTTGCACCCTGTCGAGTGACGCCAGAGGTCCTCGGACCGTTTGGTACAATTCGAAAGAAGCCCCGTGTGCACCGGGCTGCCTTGTGCGGCGCTTTCACACGACTATGCGAACCAACTGGCACTACGAATGCGCCAAAGCGTTCATCAGCGGCAAGCTGCAGTAGGCGGTTAGGAACGGAGCGGTATCCGCCGCAGGCAATGCACTCCCGATCGAGGAAGATCCTGTGTACGACGACTGTTACGTCGCCGCCCATCGCCGCCGCGCCGCCTGGCTGGCCGGCGAGTACGCGACAGCGACGAGTGCTCCCGCGTTGAGTGGCTCACCGCGGCTCGACCGTTGAGGGGGCGTTCGTCAGCCAGAAACACGTTCAGCCAGCGGGCTGGTGTCGACCGCGGTGATCACCGTCCGCGGATCTCTTCGATGTAGTCGTCGGTACTCCCTCTCTTGCCGAGCACGGCATACACCCGCTCAACCGGGTGTTCCGCCGTGGTTCGCTTGTGAATCAACAGCCCTCGTTCGGAGGGAGTGATCTCGACATCGACGTTGTGATTCATCCCGAACCGGTCTCGAAAGGGCTTGGGTATCGTGATCTGGCCTCGTTCCGAAGTCTTCATGGCATCTCCGTATGAAAACCCGAGTCCCCAAATCATACTCAATAGTGCGGATCACCACGAGGGCCGTACTGATCGCGGCGCTGGCATCCGAGCGCGCAGTCAGATCGGTGCTCGGGCTTGGCGCGGTCGGGGTCGTCTCCCTCGGTCACGTGAGGCATCGTACAATCCTGATCGTCATGAGAATCGTACGCTACGAGCAGAACGGGAGGGTCGGGTACGGCCGGCAGCGGGACGACGGGTCGATCGTCGCCATCGACGACGGGCCGGCGGCGGCCGCGGGGAGGGCGTGGGAGATCGCGCTGGACGCCGCGGACGGGCCGGTGGTGGAAGGGGCGAGCCTGCTGGCGCCGGTGGTGCCGACCGGAGTGCTGTGCATCGGGCTGAACTACCGCAAGCACGCGGAGGAGTCGGGGGCGCAGGTCCCAGAGCAGCCCATCCTGTTCATGAAGCTGCCGTCGGCCGTGCAGGATCCCGGGGCGGACATCGTGCTGCCGCGCCGGTTGCGCAGCGATCAGGTGGACTACGAGGCGGAGCTGGCCGTCGTGATCGGCCGGCCGTGCCGGAACGTCCCGCGAGAGGAGGCGCTGGACTACGTGCTGGGGTACACCTGCGGCAACGACGTCAGCGCCCGCGACTGGCAGCTCCAGTGGGGCGGGGGCCAGTGGTGCCGGGGCAAGACCTTCGCCACCTTCTGTCCGCTGGGGCCGGCGGTGGTGACGCCGGAAGACATCCCCGATCCGAACGCGCTCGCTATCAAGTCGGTGGTCAGTGGCGAGACCATGCAGGACTGGACGACGCGGGACATGATCTTCGACGTGCCGGACCTGATCGCCTTCCTGAGCGGCAGCACCACGCTGGAGCCGGGGACGGTGATCATGACCGGCACCCCGCACGGCGTGGGCGCGGCCCGCAAGCCGCCGCGCTTCCTGCAGCCCGGCGACAGCGTGACCATCGAGATCGAGTCGATCGGCGCCCTCACCAACCCGGTGGTGGAGGAGTCGTAAAGGTGGCTGCACTGAGCGCCGAGCAGGTCGAGCGGTTCCGCCGTGATGGCTACCTGATCGTCGACGGGCTGTTCGACACGGAGAGTCTGGAGCCGGTGCGGCGCCGCATCCGCGAGCTGGCCGCGCCGGACGCGCCGGAACTGGTCAAGGCCAAGCGGCAGGTGGAGCCGCGCGTGGAGGCGGGGGAGATGCGGGCCGACGGCTACGCGGCCTCGCTGCGCAAGATGTCGCACATGGCATTCGAGGATCCGGTCTTCCTGGCGCATGCGAGCACCCCCCGGATCGTCGACATCATCGAGTCCTTGCTCGGCCCCGACCTGGTGCTGGCGCAGGACCAGTTGTTCATGAAGCCGCCGCGCGTCGGGTCAAGGCAGGCGTTCCATCAGGACACGCCGCTGGGCTTCCACCTGGACCCGCCCGACCGCATGGTCACCTGCTGGTGCGCCCTGGACGAGGCGACGATCGCCAACGGCTGCCTGTGGATGATTCCGGGCAGCCACCTGGGCGGTGTCACCGACAAGGAGACGTGGCAGCGTTACGAGCCGGTCGGCGGCGTGGAGCCGCCGGAGGCGCGGCCGGTCGAGCTGGCTGCGGGGAGCTGCAGCTTCCATCACGGACTGATCCTGCACGCCAGCCGTCCCAACCTGACCGACCGGCCGCGCTGGGGCTACGCCACGCACTACGCAAGCGCCCGCTGCCGGTTCGAGGGCGAGGTCGGCGATCACGTGACCATCCGCGGCCGGCGCTTCGCCGGCTGCGTGTAGGGCGTCCCGCTACAAAGGCCAGTCGGCGCCGTCCTGCGGGACGTAGCCGATGAGCCGGCGGGCGGCCTCCAGGTCGCGGTAGCCGCCGCGGTTGGCGGAGACCGCGAACAGGATCGCGAAGCGCAGGTCGTCGGGGGCGTCGATGCAGCGCTCGATCGCCTGCACGGCGTCGCGGTGGCTGAGGTAGACGGCCGCCTCGCGCGGGTCCCGCGGTTTGTCGCCGGGCAGCACGCGGCCGATCCGCAGGCAGATCATCGACAGCGCGTGCGAGTCGGCGTAGTCGCGGGCCAGCGCCTCGCCGAACACCTTGGTGGCGGCGTAGAGGCCGTTGGGGCGCACCGGATGGTCGGCGGTGACCGCCGGGCGGGGGGCCGGCACGTCATCCCAGCGCGCCTCGACCAGGGCGCGGTA
>JAPOQV010000087.1 GCA_026710565.1 Spirochaetaceae bacterium
CGGAATCCGCCGCCGGGTCCTCCACGGCCGGGGCCGGCGCCGAGTCCGCTGCTGCTGAGCCCGCCGGCGCGCTCGACGCGATCCCGGAGCTGGATCCACGCCGCCGCTGCCGGTCGAACGCCCACTGCAGCTCGGCTGCGGCGCTCAGCGTCAGCGAGCCGTCGCGCAACCGCTCGCGCGCATCCGGTTGGTCGGCGCACAGCCGTACGGCGCCAATGCGCCGCCCGGCGGCAGCCTCGCTGTAGCCGAGCTCGCGCACCGCGTAGTCGAACAGGCTGGAGCAGCCCCGCTGCAGGTACAGCCGGCGGGCCTCTATCTCGGACAGGTGGTCGATGACGGCGCCGAGCAGGTAGCGTTCGTGCTGCACCAGGGTGCTGGTCTGACGCAGCAGCTCGCGGTCGGAGAGCGCGCCGACGGTGGAGGTGATGGCGCGGCCGGCGGGTGCGTCAAGGATGGCGGTGTTCATGGAGTAAATATACTCATGGTTCCCAGATAGCTCTTTCTTTCTGGTCCGGGACAGGCGTCTGGTCGGCGCTCAGCGGGCGCTGAAGGGGGTGCGGCGCGGCCGAACGGGTGTGCGAGCTTCCGGGAGGCCGGAAGGGGCCTGTACGTGCGCTGGCGCGCCACCTCGCAGGCGCACATTGCCGTCAAGACCCTGAGGAAAAATTCCGGACTTTTTCGCGGCGCGCTCGCTGCCGAGCCGGTCTCGGAACAACCAGGAACCCTTCGATGCCGCCGGCGGACCTCACACTCCCATGCCCTCGTCAAGCCGGCGTCTTGGGAGTGGTGCGGACGTGACGGTTGATTGGTTGCAGCCAACTGCAGAAGGGTTGGCGGAGGGAATGGGAGGGTGGTCAGGCCACGGGTTGGCTCGAAGATCGTCGCTGCTCGTAGAGCCGGTCGGAAACGCCGTAGATACGCGCCGCCATCGATCCATCGATCACGAGGCCCATGACGGCGCCGATCAGCGGCAGGAAACCGAACGCCAGCTTCCAGAGCCAGGCCGCCTGCAGCTTGGCCGATACCGCGGCGATCAACGCTTCGCGGGAAGGTGTTTGGTCATCGTGCCGCGCTCCGGCCCACAGCAGCAGCACGTGCTCGAAGTCGTCGCCGGAGCCGTCATCCCGGCCGGCCTTCGTCGCGACCTGCCACCAGATCGCCTGCAACATGCGGCGGCAGGGGAAGCGCAAAGTCGTCCGGCAGTTGGCGGATGCCTGCCGACCGGAGGTCGCCGAAGTACTCGGCGGCATGGTCGTGGAAGCGGAGCACCAGTGCCGCGTCGATCCGGTACGCGGCGATCGGTCCCACGACCGGCACGAATCCCAGCACCAGCTTCCAGAACCGGGAGGGGCGAAGCCGGTCAACCACCGCCTCGGCTAACTCATCCGTTTCGGGCAACTCGTCACCGAGCTCCCGATCTCCGGGCCGCCGGGCCCAGCGATACAGCACGCGCTGGAAATCGCCGCGCTCGTCGACCTCGACGCCGGATTGGAAGCCGAGCGCCCAGCACCGGTACTGCAGCGTCTCCAGCGGCTTGGGCACACCTCGCCGCATGCGCGTGACGTGCACCACCGGAATGAAGCTGTCGCTCAGCGCGCCGATCCCCGCGCTCGACTTCATCGCCCTGCGGCCATGGGGATGGCCGACAGCTCGCCGTTGCAGTTCGCGTAGCTCGCTCAGACGCTCAGGGTGATCGTCGGCGAGAAACCGTTCCACCCGCTCGCGTATTCGGCTGACGCTCCCTGCGTCCATGGGTCGCTCCTGACTTGGAAGGTATGAATCGCGGGCCGCGATGGGCAAAGCGCGCTGGTTCGCGCGCGCGGGAGCCGGAGCGCAACTCCCGTGTCAGCTTTCGGGCGGTTGCGGAAAGGGATTCTCGATCGTGAGACCTTCGATGGTGTGGCCATGACTCAGGCGTTCAGTGAGCAGTCCGCCGCAGCCTGCCTCCAGCGCCGCGGCGATGTTCAGGGCGTCGTGAAATCCGTATCGATAGCGCGACTGGATGCCCAGAGCGCGGCGGTAGAGGTCCTCGCTCGGTGCGACGGAGCAGAGGGGCAGGAGCACGTCGTCGAGGAAGCGCCGGGCCTGCTCCGCCGTCATCGGTTCCGTCGTCTTGCGGGTGAGAATGTCGAGCGTTTCCTCGACGACCTGGTGGCTGATCGTCCAGCTCTCCTGCAGCGCCGATCGCACGATCGCCCGCGCGCGGCCCTTCCTGGCCGGGTCGGTCTCGTCGAAGAGGGCGACGAAGACGCTGCTGTCGACGAAGTTCATGGCGCCACGATGACACGAACGTCGTTGCGCGACATACGCGTCCGGGTGGGGCTGCGGGAACTGCCGGTGACGTTCGTGCATAGTACGGGCGCAGGCGCGTGATGGCAGACGAGAGACTGCAGCGTTCCGAGCGGGAATACGCGCGGGCGGTGCGCACGGTGGCCGAGGGGACGACCCAGTCCAGGACTCCGGCGACGCTGATACCGGGCGTCTACCCGACTTTCGGGGCGCGAGGGCAGGGGGCGTACATCTGGGACGTGGACGGCAACCGCTACGTGGACTGGATCCTGTGCTTCGGCACCATCGTCCTCGGTCACAGCCATCCGGTGGTGAACGCCGCGGCGATCCGGGAGATCGAGGAGGGGTTCGCCCTGCCGCTGACCCGCCCGGTGCAGACCGAGCTGGCCGAGACGCTGGTCGAGCTGATCCCGTGCGCGGAGCAGGTCCTGTTCATGAAGGCCGGCTCGGAGGCGACCTCGGCCGCGGTGCGGCTGGCGCGCCTGGCGACCGGCCGCGACCGGATCGTGCGGCTGGGCTATCACGGCTGGCACGACTGGTCGTGCACGCGCGATGCCGGCATCCCGGCCGCGGTGCGCGACCTCACCCTCACCTTCACGTACAACGACCTGGACTCGCTACGCGCCGTGCTGGAGGCTCACCGCGACCAGGTCGCCTGCGTGATCCTGTGGCCGTGCGAGATCGACACCCCTGAACCCGGCTTCCTGGAAGGGGTCAGGGAGCTCGCGCACCAGCACGGCGCGCTGTTCATCCTTGACGAGATCCGCACCGGGTTCCGCCTGGCGCTCGGCGGCGCGCAGGAGCACTTCGGCGTCGTCCCCGACTTGGCCACCTTCGGCAAGGCGCTGGCCAACGGCTTCACGCTGTCGGTGGTGGCCGGCCGGGCCGACTGCATGAAGCACGTGCGCGAGTCGTGGTTCTCGTCCACGTTCAACACCAGCTCCATGGAACAGGCGGCGGCGCTGGCGACGATCGGCGAGCTGCGGCGCAGCGACGGTATCGGCCACATCTGGCGGATCGGCCGCCGGCTCATGGAGGGGCTCGACGGCCTGGCTCAGGCACACGTGGTGGAGGCGAAGACGGTGAGCCTGCCGCCGACGCCGTACCTTCAATTCACTTACGGCGATCCTGGCCTGCGCGAAGCAGCCAAGCGGATCTTCTTCACGGAAACGGTCCGGCGCGGGATCTTCTTTCATCCCCATCACCACTGGTTCGTGAGCGCCGCGCACGGAGAGGCGGAGTTGGCCGAGACGCTTGAGGCCAGCGAGCACGCCTTCCGGGCGGTGCGCCGCGCGATCGACACGGGACGGGCGCTGCCCGCGGCAGCCGCCGGAGCCCTGGAAGGCGGGGTGCGGTGAGCGACCTCGGCTCTGCCGATCCGATCGGGGCCAACCGCATCCTGGGCTATCCGTCCGATGCGCGCCTGCTGATCGTCAACGCAGACGACTTCGGCATGTGTCACACCCAGAACGTGGGCACCGTGCGGGCGGTTCGCGAGGGGCTGGTGCGCTCGTGCTCGCTGATGGCGCCGCCGCCGTGGGGGCTGCACGGCGCGCAGCTCCTGCGGGAGAACCCGGACGTGCCCCTCGGCGTCCACCTCACGCTGGTGAGCGAGTTCCGCACCTACCGCTGGGGCCCGCTGCTGCCGGGTGGGGAGGTCGGCTCGCTGGTGGACGAGTCCGGCTGCTTCCCTCCCGACGACCGGATCCCGGAGCTGGTCGGCAACCTCCTTCTGCATGAGGCGGAGCGGGAGTTCCGGGCGCAGATCGAGTGGGTGCTGGCGAGGGGGCTCGCGCCCGCCCACTTGGACAGCCACTACCACGTGCACGAAGAACGCGACGACCTGTTCGACCTGACCGTCGACCTGGCGCTGGAGTACGGGCTTGCGTTGCGGACGCGCGACCCGGCGCACATCCGGGCGCTGCGCGCCCGCGGCTACCCCACCAACGATCACGACATACTGGACTCGGGCCGGCACCCGCCCGCGGACAAGCCGGTCGCCTTCGCGAAGCTCCTGCGCGAGCTTCCGGAGGGGGTCAGCGAGTGGGCGTTTCACCCCGCCGTCGTGACCCCGGAGCTGGAAGCGATCATGGTCGACCCGCGCATCCCCGGCGTCACCGCCGTGCCCGCCGACCGGCAGTCCGACTTCGACTTCATCACCTCCGGGGAGGCGGCGGCGATCGTCGCCGAGGAGGGCATCGAGCTGATCACCTACGCGGACCTGCAGCCGTTCTGGCGGCGGGGCGGGTGAGCGCGGACGTTACGTAGCGCGGCGCCGCACACCGCGCGGCCTGCGTGCCGCGTGGTATCTTCGCATCGGCCCGGCCAAGGGCGCTCTCGAAATGGTGACGGCGGCGGCGCGACGACTCCCGGCAGCCTTTGCGCTGCACACGGCGGCCGGCAAGCGCCGCGTGATCGGCATCGTCCTGCTGCTGGCCATCCTGCTGCCGTTCGCGGGGCTCAACCGGTTGCCCAAGCTCGACACGGTGCGCGCCGACCTTGCGGCGGCGCTGGCGCCCACCGCCGAGTGCTTCCAGGGCTTCTGCGTCGAAGCCGATCCGGAGTCCACCTTCCTGGCGCGGTGGTGGCGGTTCTCGAGCACCTACCTGCGCCTGGTGGCGATCGGCATGGCCTTCGCCTTCGCGGCCGCCGGCATAGCCGAGGCGTTCCTGGTGCCTGGTGTGGGTGCCGGACAGGTTCCGGCCGTGCGCGCGCCGGGCCGGCTGCGGCGCATCCTCGCGGGGCTTGGCATGGGGCCGGTGGTGAACCTCTGCTCGGCCTGCGTGGTGCCGGTGTCCAGCGCCGTGCGCCGGGGCGGGCTGGGCGTGGAGGGGGCGCTGGCGCTCGTGCACGGCTCGGCGGTCCTCAACGTGCCCTCGCTGCTGATGATCGCCGTGATCTTCACGCCGGCCATCGGTGCCAGCCGGCTGCTCCTGGGGGCGGCGGCGGCGTTCCTGCTCGGTCCGCTGGTGGCCGCGGTGGCCGGCCGTCGCGAGGCGGGCGGCGCGTGCGATCTGGCGCCGCCGTCCCTGCCCGATCCCGCCGCAACCTGGGGACAGGTACTGGCCGAGGGGCTGCCGGCCTGGGGGCGCGCCGCCGGCCGCATGGTGCTGCAGATGGGGCCGATCATGGTGGCCGCCGGCCTGGTCTCCGGCGCCGCCATCCAGGTGCTCCGCCCGGAGACGGTGGAGGCGTTCCTGGGCGACAACCTGGCCGGGGTCCTGGTCGCGGCGACGCTGGGCGTGCTCATCAACGTGCCGCTGCTGTTCGAGATCCCGCTCGTGACCGTGCTGCTGCTGCTGGGCGCCGGCACCGCGCCCGCGTCGGCGCTGCTGTTCGCGGCCGCGGCCGGCGGGCCGGTCACCTTCTGGGGCCTGTCGCGGGCGATTCCGTGGCGGGGGATCGGGGGCTCTGCCGCCCGCACCTGGGAGATTGCGGCGGCCGGCGGGGTTGTGGGGCTGTGGGCCGAGCGCGAGTGGTACGTGGCGCCCGACACGCCCGACTCGATGCTGACGTCGGTGAAGCGCAACGGCGGGACGCGGGCGGCAACCGCGGGATCCGCCGCTGACGCCGCAGCGCGGGCCTGCTCCCCCGACTC
>JAPOQV010000088.1 GCA_026710565.1 Spirochaetaceae bacterium
AAGGAGAAGAAACGGCTGATCACCGGCTTGCCCCAGTGGGTGATGCCGATCCCGTGCGCGACCTGCAGGGCGGACGCCTCGGACTCGCTCGACAGCCCCAGGTCCTCGTGCGAGGGCCACACCTCGGCTATCTCCGCCGTGCTGACGCCGGGCTTCACCTTGGCGACCGCGTCGAACAGCCAGTCGTAGGACTTCTGGTAGACGTCGAGCTGCACCGCGGAAGGCTTGCCGACCACGAATGTCTGGTAATAGCAGGTCTTGTAGCCGTTGAACACGCTCACCACGTCGATGTAGAGCATGTCCCCCATGCGCAGCATGCGGTCGGAGAAGTCGTGCGGATGGGGGTAGGCCCGGTCCCCGGAGATCACGTTGATGTTCTGGATCTCCTCGGCGCCCAGGCGATACATGGTCTCGCGCATGAACCCGGCGATGTCGCTCTCACGGACCCCCGGGCGCGTGCGGTTGACCACCTCCCAGAATGCCGCCTCGACGATCGAGATCGAGGTCTCGATGAGGTCGACTTCCTCGTCGGTCTTGATCTTGGAGGCATCCAGCAGGGTCTGCTGGCCGTCGACCACGTGGATGCCCTCCGCTTCCAGGGCGCGGATCATCAGCACCTCGGCAAGGTCGATCCCCACCGGCTCGTCCTGCACGCCGAACTCCGTCAGGTGGTCCTTGACCATCTTCGCGAACTTCTTCGCGTTCTCGATGCCGACCGCCGTGGGAAACGCGCCCCGCCACGTGCCGATGGAGGGCACCATCCGATCGGCGATCCAGGGGCAGAGCTTCTTCTTGGCGGCGATGGCGCTGCCCAGCTCGTACAGGACCGGCTGCTGACCGGCCACCATCAGGGCGCTGCGCAGCAGCTTGTTGTTGGCCCAGTCGTTGACCCGGGTGCTGGTGATGTAGCGGATCCAGTCGGGATCGAACGCCAGCAGCGTCGCGATGCCGTCCTTCTCCATCTGTTCGTTGGTCTTGCGGACCCGGTCCGCGCGCAGCTTGTCGTAGTCGACGCGGATCTCGCAGTCCTTGGCCATCAAGCCCAGGGTCATGCCACGGCCTCCTCAGGGATGCGCACGATCAGGCGAAATACAGGCCGCCGTTGAGGTTCAACAACTGGCCGGTGACGTAGGAGCCGGCGCCGGAGGCCAGCCACATGATGGTGCCCGCCATGTCCCGGCCTTCCGCGTAGCGGCCCAGGGGGATGCTCTCGAGCTCCTCCGCCTTCAACTCGTCGAAGGTCATGCCGCGGCCGGCGGCCTCGGCCCGCATGAAGCTCCAATGCATCTCCGTGGCGGCCAGCCCCGGACAGAGCGCGTTGACGGTCACGTGGTAGGGGGCCATCTCGCGGGCCAGGGAGATGGTCAGGGTGTGCACCGCGCCCTTCGAGGAGCAGTACGCGGCGTACTCGGGGAATCCGAGCTTGCCGCCATAGGATCCCAGGTTGACGATCGCGCCGCTCTTCTGCTCCCGCATCTGGCGCGCGGCGTGCTTGCAGCCGAAGAAGATGCCCTTGAAGTTGACCGCGAAGATGCGATCGATGACCTCGGCGTCCATGTCGGCAACCGGGCCCTCCGAGAGGTGCATGCCCGCGTTGTTCACCATGATGTCCAGGCGGCCGAACTCCTTCACGGCGCCTTCCACCAGATCGCGCACCGCCCCCTCGTCGGACACGTCCGTTTCCCGGGCATAGCCCCGGTTGTCGGGGTGCGCGGCGCGAATGGCGTCCATGGTCTCGTGCACGGCGGGCAGGATGTCGGCCACGACCACGTGCACGCCGTGCGTGGCGAGCGTCTCGGCGGTGCCTTGCCCCAGTCCTCGGGCGGCCCCGGTCACCACGGCGACCTTGCCGGCTACTTCGCTGAAAGGCTGTGTGTCGGCCACGTGCGGTCCCTCCTGTCGGTCGGTCAGGCGGCGTCCGGGATGTGCTCCCGGAGCGCGCTCAGGTGGTCCAGCCGCCGGGCGGGCGCCCCCGTCAGCAGCGGGCCGGGCGGGTCGCCGAAGACGTCAGCCTTGCTGTAGCCGTGGCTGGCGACCACCTCGCGGTAGCGCTCCAGCACCGCGGGGGTGATCGCGCACGTGTAGTTGATCGTGAACATCCGGCGGCGGGTGCCGCCGCCCCACGCGCTGTGCTTCAGGGCCTGGTTGAACAGGACCAGGTCGCCCGGTCGGCTGGCCAGGGCGACGGCGGGGACCCGGTCGCCAGGCAGGCCGCCCCAGAAGCGCTCGCCACGGATCTGCTCGTCGATCATCTCGGCATACAGCTCGCCCTCGCGATGGCTCCCCGGTATCACCCGCAGGGCGCCGCTGTCCGCATCCACCGGATCGAGATACAGCGCCAGCTTCACGAAGCCCACCGGGTTGGACAGCGTCCCGTCGGAGTGCCAGGGAGTGTCGCCCACGTAGTAGTTGCCGTCGCTGTTCCAGTACTGGTAATCGTCTCCGCAGAACGCGCGGGCGATTCCGTCAAGGCGCTCGTCGTCCAGCAGGCTGCACAGGTACTCGCTGTGGTTCAGAAACGGCGCGACCGAGAGCCGCTTGCGGCCGTCATGGCCGTCGCCGCCGCGGCTGCGGATCACCTCCTCGAAGGCGTCCTCGATCCGCGTGGACTCCTCCGCGAACAGCCCCGGCAGATGCAGGAAGCCGAACGTGGCGAAGAACTCGCGCTGCGCCCCGGTCAACTCGAACGTGGGCATCGCCGTAGCCTATCACGCCTCAGTTCACACGCAGCCGGGCCCACCGGGTATGGGTCACCCCCTCGGTCGTGCACCAGTAGTAGGTCATCAGGTCGCCGTCCGGGAGCAGCGCGCCGCCCGGTCTGCCGACGGCGATCAGCATGTGCTCGGCCAGGAAGTTGTCGCTGTCGGGCGTGCCGAGCGTGGCTTCGGCGCCCGCGTCGAACAGGACGACCTCCGTATCCGCGTCGTAGTCCGTCAGGTCGGCGGTGAGGGCGATACGGATGCCGTGCGGGTCGTGACGGTGGTTGTAGATGGTGGCGACGCGCCCGTCGGGCAGTGCGATGGGTGTGCTGACCTGCCCACGCAGCGTGGTGGGGCGCGGCTCGGACCACGTGCGGCCCTGATCCTCCGAGATTGCCCAGTGGGTGTTGAGGTCCTCCGAGGTCCCGTACACGTGGGTCCAGAACAGCGTGTAGATGCGGCCGTCGGGCAGGACGCAGGACCGCTGGTCCCACCACAGCAGCTCGCCGCGCGGGTCGTCGGCGATGATGGTGAGCTCGCCCCAGGTGCGCCCCTGGTCGGCAGAGAACACCGCGCCCGCCTTCTGGTCGGGCGGGCCTTCGTAGCCGCCGGGCTTCCACGTCTCGAACGGATACATCCAGCGGTCGGGCGCCAACTGGTGCATGCCGCCCGCTCCGTTGCAGGTGTAGCGGTCCGGGGGGAAGTCCACGGGCACGACCTGCGGTTCCGCCCAGGTGCGGCCCTGGTCCGAGGACCAGAACAGGAGCATCGCCGGGCGCTGCAGCGACTCGGTGTCCGCGTCGAAGAGGTCGTCATCGGAGGCCTCGAAGCGCCCGGCTGTCATCACCAGCCGGCCGTCGGGCACCGGGTGGATGTGCGGCCCGCGGTAGGTGTATCCGTCGCGCGGCGGGTTGCGGGGATGGATGCCGCCCTGGTTGATCCACGTTCCGCCTCCGTCCGCGGAGCGCAACACCTCGATGTGGTTGTCGGAGGAGCCCAAAGACTCCCCCACGTGCTGGGCGGCGATCAGCGTGCCGTCCGCGAGCGACGTGATCACGGGCATGAACGCGCCGCGCCCGGCGCTGCGGGAGATGATGCCAGTGGCGGCGATCTCGATTCGTGGGGCCATACCTGCATGGTAACCTGCATCGGAGCCTGCCCATGTCGTCGCGTCCGCCAGCCTCCGGACAGCATGCACCGCCGCCCCCGCCGGCGGTCATCAAGGGCGTAGACGGCCACAGCAAGGTGGTCGTGGGGGCGTCCGGCAGTGCTGGCGCTGAGCTCCCGCATGGGGGTCGAGACGCACCGGGTGGTCGAAGCACTGCCGGTCCGGCATCGACACGCTCGACTTCGCGTCGCCGCGCTGCGTGTGGCGCGGCTACACCGGGGCGCTCAACTCCGTGCTGCAACTGCGCACCGGCCGCATCCTGCTGCCGTTCTCCTACAGCGTCCCGGCACGCTGGAACAACCGCGGCCGGACGCTTGCGGACTTCACCTACTGGGGTTCCCGACGGTGCTGTTCTCGGACGACGAGGGGGCCACCTGGAGCACGCGCCCGCAGTCGTTGCCGGTACCGGTGCCCGACATCTCCTAAGCCTACAGCGCGGTCGAGCCGGTCGCGGTGGATCTCGGCGACGGCCGCGTGTGGATGCTGATCCGAACGCAAATGGGGCGCTTCTACGAGGCGTTCTCCGGAGACGGCATCCGCTGGTCCGACCCGCGGCCCAGCCGCCTGCTCTCCTCCGACTCGCCGGCCGGACTGGTGCGCCTAGCCGACGGGCGCATCATCCTGCTCTGGAACAACTGCCTGCGCTTTCCCTATGCGTACGGCGGCCGCCACGTGCTGCATGCGGCGGTCAGCGCGGAAGACGGGGCGTCCTGGCGCGGGTACCGCGAGGTGTACCGCGATCCTCGCAACGCCGAGCCTTCCTCGGCGCGCGGCGACCACGGCACCGCCTACCCGTTTCCGGTCGCCACGGCCGACGATCGGGTGCTGTTCGCCAGCGGCCAGAGCTCGAGGAGGCGCGCCCTAAGCGTGCTGGACCCGGCGTGGCTGGAGGCCGATCGTCAGAGCGACGACTTCGACGGCGCCCTGGAGGGCTGGTCGGTCTTCGGCACGAGCGGGCTGGCGGTGATCGACCACCCGGCCGGGCTGGAGCGGCGCTCGCATCGTCCTCACCGATCACTTCTCCGTCCCCTTCGACGGCGAGGATGACCTGCACGCCGTCTTCGTCGCAGACATCGTCGCCGGCGAGGTTGCCGGAGACGCACCGCTGCCGGTGGCGCTCGACTGGGACTGCGATGCGCGGCGCGCGTGCCTGCAGCTCGCCGGCGACCCGGCGGCCACGGTCGTGCAGCTCCGCGAGTCCCTGGGGCCCTGCTACCTGCGCCCGCGTTGCCGTGGCGAGCGCGCCGACGCCGCAGGGTTCCTGGTAGAGCGGTGCAGCATCCGAACAGGGACGGCAAACCTATGAATTTGTGAATTTGACGGAATTGGCAGCTCCCGCTACCGTACCGGCCGCAATCCAGCTCAACGTCAACTACAATCAGGTGATGGCGGTGGCCGTGTTCGGCGCCCTGCCGCTCGTGCTCATGTTCATCCTGCTGCAACGCAACTTCGTTCGCGGCGTGGCCCTGACCGGGCTGCGCGAAGGCTGAGCGAGCGCAACCCGACCCATGGCGGTACTGGCGGTAGACATCGGCGGGTCGCGCACGCGCGCGTTGCTGCTGCGGGACCGTCCGGGCGCAGGCACCCATGAGACGATGCCGCGGCCGGTGGAGATGGCCGCCCGCGCTGCCGGGCAGGCGCTGCACCCGGACGACCTGCTGGCCTTCCTCGGCGGGCACTGCGACCGGTCGGCAGAGCCGATCGAAGCGGTCGGAGTGTCGGTCGCGGGGGTACTCGGGGACGACCGCCGCACGGTCCGTCAGGCGCTCAATGTCGGCTGGCGCGACGTGCCGCTTGCTGCCGTTCTCGGCTCCCGCTTCCGGTGCCCGGTGGTGCTGGACACCGATGCCTTCGCCGCCGCCCGTGCGGAGCTTCGGTTGGGGGCCGGGCGCCGCCTCTCCACCTTTCTCTACGTCACCATCGGCACCGGCATCGGCCATGCCCTGATCCTCGATCACCGCCTGTGGCGGGGCGTGCATGGCGCGGCGAGCACCTTCGGCCACCTCAAGACGCATGCCGACGCCGACGTCCCCTGTGTCTGTGGCGGTCGCGGATGCCTGTGCCAGTACGCGTCCGGCCGCGGCATGGCCGGGTTGGCCCGGCGCCCCGGAGACCCCCGCCGCCCGCTTGACGGCGCCGCCGTGGTAGAGGCCGCGGCACGCGGCGAACCGTGGGCCCGCGAGGTCGTGGACACGGCTCACCACGCCCTGGCCCAGGCGATAAGCCACGCGCTGACGCTGGTGGACTGCGGCACCGTGGTCATCGGCGGTGGCGCCGTCTCCACGCGGTGGCCCGACCCTGCGCACCTCCGCGAACAGGTAGCGAAGCTCGTCCATCCGCAGGTCGGAATCAGGGAGATCGCCGTCTCGAACCTGCCACACACGGCGCTGCTCGGTGCTGCCCTGCAGGCGTTCGACTATGGTCGGCCGCGGCGGCGATAATCCATGAGCGTCATGAGCGAGGAGGGTCCATGAACGAGCAGGCGGCGGTGGCCGAGCTGATCCGCCGGGCGCGGCGCGAGGGCTGGGCGGTCGGCCAGTTCAACATGAGCAGCCTGGACACCCTGCATGGCATCGTCGACGCCGCCAACGAGACGCACATCCCCTGCCTGGTGGGCGTGTCGATGGGAACGCTCCGCTATGCCGGCCCTGGAGTACGTCGCCGGGCTGATGCGTGCAGCGCGCGTCCACGCCGCGGTGCCGCTCTACTTCCATCTCGACCACGGGTCGGACCTGGAGGTCGTGCGGTGGGCGATCGACGCCGGGTTCGACTCGGTGATGATCGATACCTCGATGCTGCCCTACGCCGAGAACGTCGCGCGGGTGCGCGCGGTGGCCGAGCTCACCCGCGCCCACGGCGTCGCTCTGGAGGCGCAGCTCGGCGAGACGCTGGACGAGGAGACGGGAGCGGGCGCCCAGATCGAGACCGACCCGGCAGCCGTGCGGAGCTTCGTCACCGAGACCGGCATCGACTACCTTGCGTGCTCGTTCGGCAACGCGCCCGGCACCGGGGTCGGCACCAGCGATCCCGACCGCGGCCTGATCGAACGCATCGGCCGCGCCTCGCCGGTGCCTCTGGTCGTGCACGGCGGTACCAGCCTGTCCGACGACATGGCGCGCTTCGCGATCCGCTGCGGGGCGGCCAAGATCAACATCGACACCTGGATCCGCCGCGCCGTCAGCCGCACGCTGGCTCGCTGCTACGCGAACGGCGCCTCCATCGCCGATCCGCGGGTGCCCTTCAAGCAGGTCAGGACCGCGGTCGCCGCGGCGGTCACCGAGAAACTGCGCCTGTTCCGCTGCGATTTCACGCACGGGGAGACCTGACATGGGGGAGGACGCACGCTACCCGGCCGATCGCGGCGACGGCCGCCACGTGACGACCATGGCGTTCTGCCAACACCTGCTGCGCAGCACTGAGGACCGGCTGGCCTACCGGCCCGGGCTGGACGACGCCGGCTTCGCAGAGTGGCGGCAACAGGTGCGCGACAAGCTCGCCGAGCTGCTCACGCTGAGTCCCGAGCTCATCGCGCCGGGGACGCCTCCGGACCCCGCACCGGTCCGCCTGTGGAGCGAGCGCCGCGACGGCTACCGCCTGGAGAAGTGGGAGGCGTACCCGGAGCCGGGGTCGGTGGTGCCGCTGCTCATGCTGGTGCCGGACACGGTCGACGATGCCCGGCCCGGCGCCGCGGTCATGTGCTTCCCCGGCTCGGGCTCAAGCAAGGAGCTGCTGGCCGGGGAGCCGGAGCTGCGGCCGGAGCAGCCGCCCAACCGGCATCCCGTCGCCAACCGCATGGCTTGGTACTACGCGAAGGCCGGACTGGTGGCCGTGACGCTGGACAACCCCGGCATCGGCGAGCTGGATCTGCTGCCCGCCGGGGTGCCGCCGAACAGCGGCCGCGTGAAGCTCACGGCGCAGCTCCTCCGGCTGGGACGGAGCTACGTGGAGCTGACCGTGTCGCAGAAGCTGCACGCCCTGGCGTGGCTTCGCTCGCTGCCGTTCGTCGACGCCGGGCGGGTGGCGGTGAGCGGCCACTCCCTCGGCACGGAGCCGGCGATGTGCATGGCCGTGCTCGACCCGAACCTGGCCGCGCTGGTGTTCAACGACTTCCTCTGTCACGTCCGCCAGCGCCACGTCGTGCTGGGGCTGCCGCGGGACGGGCAGTGGCGCGACGTGGACCCCCTCTGGCACGTGGTGCCCGGCATGTTCAGGTGGTTCGACTTTCCCGACCTGTTGAGCTCGCTGGCCGGACGGCCGCTGATCATGACGGAGGGCGGAGCCAGGCAGCACCTGGACCAGGTCCGAGGGGCATACCGGGAACGGGGATCAGCCCGCCTTCTGGAGATCCACCACTACCCGCGCTACGCCGATCCCGCCGCCCGGATCCATGACGGCGACGAGATCCCGGAAGGGCTGACCATGGAGGAGTACTTCACGTACGCCAACGTGGATGTGCCGAACCACAACTTCAAGCACGCGGTAGCCGTGCCGTGGCTGGTACGCACGCTGAACGGCAGTCCGACGTGATCGCTTGGCCGCGCTACCCTCGCACGGGCGCGCTCGCCGAGAATCCCAGAAGATAGCGCAACTCCGGTGAGAAGCCTTGCGCGACTTCGGGGACTATCGACGTGAAGTCCGTGAACGGCTTGATCCACGATCTGGAGTAATAGCAGAGGATCGCTCGACGCGGATCATCCGTCGCGTTCGGGCCCGACCGGTGCCAGGTATTGGAGAGCCAGATGGCGACCGAGCCGGCGGGGCCGGTCAGCATCGTCCCGTTCTCCTGCTGTCCTCCCCACGCCGGCTTTCGGCGAGTGCGATGGCTGCCGGGAACGATCTGCGTCGCCCCGTTGGTCGTCGTGAAATCATCGAGCATCCAGGCGTTCTGAATGGTCAGGGGAAAGTCCGGCAGAGGCTCCGGCAACTGACCGAGCGGCACATCCACGTGCCATGCTCCACCTTCATCTGTGTGGGGCCCGATGCTGGTCGCGCTGCAGTCGGCGAGTACGCAATCGTCGCCCAGAATCTCCCGCGCCAATGAAAGCACCACCGGATGTTCTATCAGTTTCCCGAAGTCCGGCGCCTTGTTGACCACGTTCCAGATGCGCTGCGACCGGTCGTGATCGAACAGGGTCGGCAAGTGAAGGAAGTTCTTGACCACTGCTGCGGGAGGGACGGGCCATGGTGTGCCTTGCTGTCGGGCACGGGTATGGCGGATGCGCCGCATGAGTCGAGCCCGCTCCGCTTCACTGACCTCGTAGCTCTCTTTCAGATACGCTTCGAGCTCTTCATCTCCCGGCAACGCGGGACCGTCTTCCGGCTCGAAGGGCTGCCGCCGTTCCCGTTCGAGAAGCTCCTCCACGATACCCCGGTAGTGCCGGCTCTCTTCTTCACCGAGCACACCTTCAATGACCGCGTATCCGTGTTCGGAAAGACGTGCCAGCGCCGACTTCAGATCGTCACTCAGATCTCCCCGGGTTCCCATGATCCTCCTCCCGTGCGCCTGACACGCTCCTGCCGGAATCCATGAAAGGGTACTACGCCACGGCGCGACTGGTGTCCGCTCTTGCCATGCGGCAACCGGCGTGGTAGTGAGAGCGGCAGGATTCCGCGGCGATGGCACCCATCTGTGAAGTCGAACGCAAACTGCACGCGACCTCCGGACAGGAACGGGTGGCGGTAAGTTGCGCCGTGTCCTACATCGGCCGGGGCCTGCGGCTGGAGGAGACGCGCGCGCTGGTCAACTCCTCCGACTGGAACTACCGGGCCCGCAGCCGGGAGTCGCAGGACAACGGCAGGACCTGGGGCGACTGGGAGCTCCTGTACGAGGAGCGGCCGCGCCAGGGCGACGTGACGCAGTCCGGCGGGGCCAGCCAGCGCGGCACCGGGCCGTACGACCCGGTGTCGGGCATGCTGATCAAGCCGGTGTTCCAGCGCCTGCTGCGCGGCGACCCACGGGAAGCGCTGCACGTGCTCTGGACCGGTGAGCGGCGCTTCGCCGATCACGGCTTCTACCAGTTGTCCGCCGACGACGGCCGCACCTGGGGCGACGCGCGCATGCTCAAGTACGAGTCCGGGCCGGACTTCGACCCCGAGAACTGGGGTGACGAGACGTTCTTCCGCCGCAACGAGATGTACGTCGGCCGGCCGCTGGTCGCGAGTGACGGGACCGTCGTGATCAGCGCCACGGTCCCGGTCCCGTACCGGGACGCGGAGGACGAGAAGGTCCCGGTGGTGTTCCCGAACACCTATCGGGAAGGCTGCGTCGCGGGCGTCATCTGCTTCGTCGGCCGCTGGGACGCGGCGGCCGGCGACTACCGCTGGCAGAGCTCCCAGCCGATCTTCCTACCCCGGCGCACCTCCACCCGCGGACTGGTCGAGCTCGATCTGAGCGAGCTGTCCGACGGCCGGCTGCTGTTGATCATGCGCGGCTCCAACGCCGGGCTCGACCCCCTGGCGTGCCCCGGCCGCAAGTGGTGCTCGACCTCGTCCGACGGCGGCCTGACCTGGACCCCGATACGCGACCTGCGCTACGACGACGGCGGGCAGTTCCATTCGCCGGCGACCTTCGCCAAGACCATCCGGGCTTCCAGGACCGGCACGCTGTACTGCGTGCTCAACATCGCCGAGCGGCCGGCCGAGGCCAACGCGCCCCGCCACCCACTGCAGATCGCCGAGGTCGACGAGCAACGCATCGCGCTCAAGCACGACACCCTCACCGTGATCGACCGGCGCGATCCCGAGCATGACGCCGACACCCTGCAGCTCACCAACTTCAGCCTGCTGGAGAACCGCGAGACCCGGGACCTGGAGCTCTACCTGACGCGGCTGGGGGCCAAAGGCGGCGGTCGCGACGTCTGGACCGCCGACGCCTTTCACTACCGGCTGCGTCTGTAGGGGCGGGGAGAGCATGACCGTCAGCGAACGGACCTTGAGCTATCGCGGCAGCGACGTCGCCGCCGCCTACGAGACCGTCGGCTACCGCTCCGCGCATGAGCCCAAGCTGCTCCGGCAGCGCTTCAGCGAGATCGGAAACGACATCTACGACCTGCTGCGCTTGAGCTACTCCGACGACGACGGGGCCACGTGGTCGGAGGACCACCCCTACCAGGTCAGCCATCTCACCCCGGCCGGCACGGTACGGACCGGCTACGGCACGCTCGTGACCGATGCGGGCAGCGGGCTGCTGGTGGCGCTCAACGGCACCTCGGTGATGCCGAAAGACCACATGCTGGAAGCGCTCACCTCCACCTTTGCCACCTACCGCGTCTCGGACGACGACGGCCTTACCTGGCTGTTCGAGGACCGGATCATCCAGGAGGGAGAGGAATACGATCCCTCCCATCCCCTGCAGGCGGTGTGGACCGGCAGGAACGCCGTCCACTTCGCCAACGTGCCGTTCTTCGATCGCGCCGGGCGCCTGATCTTCCCCGTGCAGATCACCCGCCTGCAACCAGACGGCACGCTGTTCTGTCCGCCGGGTGCGCTCTCCTTTCACGAGATCATGGTCATGATCGGCACCTGGCAGCCGGACAGGCGGCTGCGCTGGGAGGGCGGCGAGCGCGTCGTCCTGGAGCCCGACGTCTCCACCCGCGGGGTGAGCGAGGGGGCGGTCGCCGAGATGCCGGACGGACGCTTCCTGATGGTCATGCGCGGCAGCAACGCCGGCAATCCGTCACTGCCCGGCCACAAGTGGTATTGCACCTCCGACGACGGCTGTCTCACCTGGAGCCCGATCGAGCCGTGGACCTTCACCGACGGCACGCCGTTCCACTCGCCGAGCTCCTACTCCACGATCGTGCCGCACTCGAACGGCCGCTACTACTGGATCGGCAACCTGTGCGAAGGGAACCCGGACGGCAACGGCCCGGACTATCCGCTGGTCGCAGGGGAGGTCGGCCCGGACAGCTTCCTGCTGATCCGCGACAGCGTCAGCGAGATCGATACCTGGCGCGACGACGACCCCGCGCCCGTGCACCTGCGCAACTTCGAGGTGCACCAGGAGCGCACCGGCAACGACCTGATCCTGCGCATGACGCGGCTCTGGGTGGACGCCGAACGGCACATGCGCGGCGACGCGTACCGGTACCGGCTCAACCCTTGAGCGAGCCGACGAAGATGCCCTTGATGAAGTAACGCTGCAGGAACGGGTACAGCAGGATGATCGGCCCGATCGTGATCAGGGTCGTGGCCGCCTTCAGCGCCTCCGGAGGCAGGCGTTGCTGGTTGGTGAAGTCCCCCGGGTCGCCGAACTCGATGACCTGCTCCAGCAGCTCGCGCTCCTTGATCAGCAGACGCCGCAGGATCATCTGCAGCACGAGCTTGGAGTTGCTCTTCATGTAGATCAGCCAGTGGAACCACTCGTTCCAGTGGTAGACCGCCGCCCACAGGAAGATCACTGCCATCACCGGCTTGGCCAGCGGCATGATCACCCGGAACAGGATCTCCAGGTAGTTGGCGCCGTCGATCAGCGCGGACTCCTCGTAGGCGATATCGACCGTCATCAGGAAGTTGCGGACGATGATGATGTAGAAACCGATCGCCAGCACCGGCAGGATGAGGACGATGAACCTGTCCAGCAGGCCCAACGATCGGATCAACAGGTAGGTCGGTATCAGCCCGCCGGAGAAGAACATCGTGATCAGGATGTAGATGGTGATCCCGGTGCGCCCGGGCAGGTTCTTCTTGGACAGCGGATAGGCCGCCATCAACGTGACCACCACGGTGAGCGCGCCGCCCACCGCGGTACGGAAGATCGAGTTGAAGTAGGCGACCGCGATCACGTTCTCGGTGAACACGAACTCGTAGGCTTCCAGGTTCCATTCGCTCGGCCAGATATGCAGGCCCAGCGTCAGCGCGTCGTTGAAGCCGGAAAAGGACAGGATGATCGTGAACCAGAACGGGTAGAGAAAGGTCAGGGCGAGCAGGAACAGCGCCACCGACGCCGCCGCCTTGAAGGCGACCTCGCCCGCCGTCTGGCGCTGGTGGCCGAACACGCGGCGCACGCGCGCGCCGCTGATGTCGGCCTCGACCAGCCCCTGGTCGATCATCTGCTTGGCCATCTCAGACCGTCCCGAACCGCCGGGCCGCCATCACCAGATTCCGTGATCGCTGAAGCGCCTGATCACGGCGTTGACCAGCACGATCAGCGCGACCCCCACGACGTTCTTGAACAGGCCGGCAGCGGTGGCGAACTCGAACTCCTGCGACAGGATGCCGACCCGGTACATGTAAGTATCGATGATATCCGCGACCTCGTACACCAGCTCGTTGTAGAGGTTGAAAATCTGGTCGAAGCCGGCGTTGAGGATGCCGCTCAGGCGCAGGATGAACAGGATGGTGATCACCGGCAGCAGCGACGGCAGGGTGATGGCGGTGGCTTGCCGCACCCGCCCGGCGCCGTCGATCCGCGCCACGTCATACATGGTCGGATCGATGGAGGAGATCGCCGCCAGGTAGATCACCGAGCCCCACCCCACCTCCTTCCAGACGTCGGTGGCGATCAGGATCGGCCGGAAGACGCTCCTGTTGGTGAGCAGCAGCGGCGCGTCCTGGCCGAGCACCGTGTACAGGTAGCCGATGATGCCGCGCTGCGGTGAGAGGATCTCCACCAGGATGCCGGCCATCACGACCCACGAGATGAAGTGGGGAAGGTACGTGATCGACTGGATCCCCTTCTTCCACCACGAGTTGGCGAACTCGTTGATGATCAGGGCCAGCAGGATCGGCGCGGGAAAGCCGAACACGATGCGCTGCACGCTGATGATGACGGTGTTGCGCATGACCCGCTGGAACTGGAAGCTGCCGAACAGCACCTCGAAGTTCTCGAAATTGTTCCAGGGGCTGCCCAGGATGCCGCGGCTGGCCTGGAAGTTCTTGAACGCGATGACGATCCCGTAGATCGGGACGTAGTTGAAGACGAACAACAGCAGCAGGGCCGGCAGCATCGACAGGTAGAGCAGCCGCATGCGCCGCACGCGGCTCCACCGCTCGCGCCGCAGGTTGTCGCGTATCTGGATGTCGACCGTGGATGCCCGCATCGGCCTCAACCTCGGGATCTAGAGCGGAAGGGGATGGACCGGCGGCCCATCCCCTTCGTGCCAATCGAAGTAGCGAATCAGTATTCGATGCGGCCCTCGTGCAGCGCCTCGATGATGATCGAGTTCTGCATCGCCTCGTACACCTGATCGCCGCCCTCGGCCATCCACCGGGCGACGTAGTTGTCCCACTCGGCGTCCAGGTCGACCTGTCCGGTCACCACCCGCATGAAGAACTCGTTGGCGAGCGTGTTCAGCCCCTCGCCCTGCCGATCGGCGATCGCCTTCATCTCGGTCTCCGTGAACAGATCCCACTTGTACGGTCGGGTGTGGTAGTACTCGGAGTGTCCGGGGGCGAACCAGTTGTCCCAGATCTGGACGAACTGCGGCGAGTAGATCCAGCGGATCATGTCCATGTGATAGCCGTACGGATAGTGGAAGAACCTGCCGAGCTTGGCCTCGTTGGGATGGTTCTGCTCCAGCTCTTCCGGCGTCGTGCGGATCGGCTTCGAGTTGCCCGCCTCGCCGGACCAGGTGAAGTGCACGCCTTCCTTGCCGAACTGGCTGATCATCCAGCCCTCCGGGTCATGCTGGCGCCAGTCCCAGATCTGCAGGATCTTGGCCAGCTTCTCGTCGCTCACGTCGTGGCGGATCTTGAGCGATGCCCAGTTGCTGATCGGCGAGTGCGCCTGGTAGACCTGCACGCCCTGGTAGCCCTCGGGACCGATCGGCGGGGGCATCATCGCCACGCTCGCGCCGGCCGCGACCTCTTCCAGGGTCGCGTGGTTGGGCGGCCGCTCCAGTGTCGGGTTCACGTACGTGGAGTTGCTCATGAACTGCACCCCGACGATGCCGGCCATGTCCTTTTGCCACTGGTCCTGGCGGCTCATGGTCGGGAATTCCTTGTCGATGAGGTCCTTCGCGTACCAGTCGGCCAGGTGGGCCAGGAGCTTCTTGTAGCGCGGTGAAACCGGCTGCAGCACCAGGTCGCCGTTCTCGTCCTGATAGTTGGCCACGCCGCCGGTGCCCACCGTGATCGAATACATCGGCAGGCCGAACGCGCCGAACAGGCTGGTGAAGCTCCAGGAGATGACGTTGGACGCGCTCGCCGGAATGGTGTCGATCTTGCCGTTGCCGTCGGGATCGCCGTCGCGATAGAGGACCATCAACTCTTCCATCCAGTCGAGCGTGAGGTTGGCCGGCACGAACCAGGTGCGGTCGGTCTCGGTGCTGACCTTCCAGCGCGTCTCGTAGTAATCCGGAATCGGGTGCCCGACGTTCTCGGCCCAGTCGGCGCGGGTCGACCAGAAGCCGATCAGCGGCACGTTGGTCGACATCGTCACCCCGACCAGGGCGATGTAGGCATCGTCGCTGTCCGGGCTCTTGCTGATGTTGAGCGCGATGGGATGGTCGAGCATCCACTGGTAGTGCAGCGGCGCGTGCTCCTGGATCATCGCCAGCGGGATCTCGCGGGTCAGCCCGTCGCGGTAGTGGAACTGGTCGTCACCGGCCGAGAAGACCTCAGGCGTCTCGCCGGCGGCGAACATCAGGTCGACCTTCTCCGTGTCGTTGTTCCAGATGCCGTTGCCGAGGATGCGGACGTTGAAGATCTCCTCGGCCACCTGCGCCGCGTAGGAGGTCTCTTCCCGCAACTGCCAGGTGATCTCCATCGGCTGGTCTGCGGCAGCCTCCGCCTGCCCCTCGGCAAATGCCATCGACGGCACCAGCCAGAGACCCAGCAGCGCCATCACGGCCGCGAAATTGCTTGATCGCTTGTGCATGCTCATCCTCCGTGTACGAAGCGTTCTGCCCGCGCCGGCGAGAGCGTGCCACGCGGTCGGTGACGGCCTCTTCACCTTGCAGGCGAAGTCTGAGCCTACCCTGTTGTCGACCGACCGGTCCAGTCCACCAGCCGCCCGCGTTCTTGTGCCGTTTGCGGCGCCGATCTATCGTCGCCCGGTGGAAGTCGACCGGGCAGCCGCACGGGACCGGTACGACCGCGCGCTCGGCCGGGTGGGAGCGTTCCTGCGCGGAATGCAGCGGCGTGACGGGTCCACCGCCGGAGCCGGCTCGGTCTGGGGTTACTACTCGCAACCGCTGGCACTGCTGAGCGGAGGGTCGCCCGACGACTGGAGCTGCGCCAATCGGTGCCTGGACTTCGTCCTGCGCGAGCATGTGACCCCCGCCGGGACGGTCGGCGTCGAGCCGCTGCCGTACGTCGGCGATTTCTACGTCTACCCCTACCTCATACGCGGTGCCGCGACGTGGGCACGGACCGACCTGTCCGTGCCGCTGGCCAGGTCGCTCGCGCGCTTCCAGGACCCGTGCGGCGGTATCCGCTATCGCATCGAGGCGCCGGACCTGATCGCCCCCGCGGTGACCGCTCACGGCGGTATCGCCCTGCTTGCCGCCGGCCATCTGCAGGACGCGGAGCGGGCCGGCCGGTTCCTGCTGAGGCTGCATCGGGTGCAGCCGGACCTGGCCGACCGCTACCTGACGGTCTGGGACGCGCGGCGCGACGAGCCGATCGCGGACTACGACGGTCGCACGGACATGCCGTGGGGGAGCGGCTCGGCGCTGCGGCGCGACAATTCGGACGGAGGCAACGCGTACTGGGACATCGGCTACATCATCGCCTTCCTGACCGCCCTGTACCGCGCCACCGGCGGGCACGACTACCTGAACGTCGCCCGCGAGATGTTCGACCTGTTCGAAGGCTACACCGGCTTCGCCGACCACGTGTGGAAGACACCCTGGGCCTGCGCCGCCCTGCACCAGGCGACCGGCGAACCGCACTACCTGGCGGCGGCCGTGCGGATGGCCGACCACATCGTGGCCGCGCAACAGGCCGACGGCGGCTTCTTCCTTGGAGCCCGGTCCTGCTACATCGACGAAGCGACCGGGCAATGGTCGCATGCGTTCGGCGAGTACGAGGAGTTGCAGGCCAATCCTGATATCTTCATCGACACCGCCGCGCAGATGGCCCACTACCTGGCGCAGGTACGGGCCGTCATCTGAGGAGTGACCTGGAGGCCACCGTGCGTCTGTCGGAGCTCAAGAACAGCATCCTCTCCCGCCGCGTCTCGGTGGGCACCTGGATCTCCATCGGCCACCCGGACGTGACCGAGATGCTCGCGCACCAGGGGTTCGACTGGCTCCTCTTCGACCTGGAGCATGGGCCGCTGACCATCGAGTCGCTGCAGCGCCTGCTGCAGTCGATGAACGGCAGCCCCGCCGCCGCGCTGGTGCGCACGCCGCCGGGTCAGCCGAGCCTGGCCGGGCGCGTGCTGGATTGCGGCGCCGACGGGGTGGTGTTTCCGATGATCGACGACAGGCCGCAGGCGCGCGCGGCGGTCGACGCATGCAAGTATCCGCCACTCGGCTGCCGTGGCATGGGTCCCAGGCGGGCGGCCGGATATGGCAGGATCGAGACAGATTACCTGGGGTCCGCGAACGACCGGACCGTGGTAGCGATCCAGATCGAGACCGGCGGAGCCGTCGAGCGCATCGATCGGATCCTGTCGGTGCCGGGCATCGACGCCGCCCTGCTCGGTCTCGGAGATCTGTCCGCCAGCCTGGGTTGCCACCTGGACTTCGCCGCCCCGAGCGTGGTGGAAGCGGTGGAGACCGTACTCGCAGCGTGTCGACGGCACGGCGTCCTCCCCGGCATGGCCTACGCCCACGATGCAGCCACTGCACGCGCGTATGTCGAGCAGGGATTCCGGCTGGTCGGGGTGGGCAGCGACGACGCGTTTCTGATGGACGGGTCGCGGCGCGCTCTCGACGGACTGGGGTCGCTGCGGTGACCGTCGCCGCCGCTTCGGCGGATCACCCGCGCAACTCCGAGGGAGGCGTCTTCGAGCGCGGCGACGGGTCGCTTCTGCTGATCTACCAGGAGTATCTGGCGAGCGTGCGCGGCGGCGGTGACGACGCCCCGAACCGCCTTGTGGCCGTGGTATCGAACGACGGTGGTCGCTCATGGGCCGACAAGCGGATCGTGGCGGAACCGGCCCCGGACCAGGTCAACGTCTACAGCCCATCCCTACTGCCTTCGCAGCGCGGCGACCTGCTGCTCTTCTACTACGCCTACCAGACGATCGGCGCCGGTCAGGCCGTGGACAGCACCGGCTACCTGGCACGCTCGACCGACGAAGGGGAGCACTTCAGCGACCGGAAAGTCGTCTGGGAGCACCGGCCGTTCGGCTGCGCGAGCTCGGCCGTCAAGCGGCTTCCGTCGGGCCGGCTGCTGTTCCCGGTCGAGCACCATGTTGGCGAGCTCTGGACCCCGCAGGCGAGCATCCAGGCGCGCTGCGTCCTCAGCGACGACGACGGCGAGAGCTGGCAGGAAGGCGCTGCCGTACAGTTGCCGCTGCGCGGTTGCATGGAGCCGCACGTCGAGGCGCTGGCCGACGGCTCGGTGCTGATGGTGATGCGCAACCAGCTCGGCAGCGTCTTCTCCTGCCGCTCACGCGACGAAGGCCTGACGTGGTCGCTGCCCCAGGCCACGGCGCTGCGCGCGCCGGAGTCGTGTCCGGAGCTGGCGCGCCACCCGCGGAGCGGCGAGCTGTGGCTGCTGTGGAACGACAGCGAGTATGACCCGGGGTTCGGGAGCCACTTCGGCAGGCGCAGTCCGCTCAGCCTTGCCGTCTCCGGTGATGAAGGCCGGACGTGGCAGCGGCGGAGCGTGATCGAGTCGGACCCGGATCGCGCGTTCACCAACCCGGGCGTCTGCTTCCTGCGGGACGGCAGCGCGATCGTCAACTACTGGACCTGCCGCTATCGGCCCGACCGGCGCATGGCGAACGACCGCATCGACCTGCGCGTAGCCCCGCTCGACGGCAGCGGGTCGCCCCTCCCCCCTCGATGACGGCCGGCTCGGCGCGGGTCACGGACGTTCGCGTCCGCGGCGGCACCCTTGGCGCCCTGAGCCTGGTCGAGGTCACCACCGGCGACGGGGTCACCGGGATCGGCGCCACCGGCTCTCCGGTGCCGGCCATCGACGCGATCGTCCGCCGATGCGGACTGGCCGAGCTGGTGATCGGCGAGGATCCGCTGGAACCGCGGCGCTTGTGGCGCAGGATGTTCCACAGGTGGCACGCGCAGCGCGCGCGGCTCGGAAGGCGGGCTTGCGGTCAACGCCATGGGGGCGATCGACATGGCGCTCTGGGACCTGAAGGGCAAGCTCCTCGACCTGCCGCTGCATCGGCTGCTCGGCGGAGCAGACGCGGACGCTGTTGGAGCCGCATCCACCGCCCCGCCATACTCCCAACCCGGATCCGGAGGGGAGGACGTGCCCGCTTACGCCAGCGGCACGGCATTTCAGGACGCCACCACGCTCAAGAGCCCCGATCGGTTGGCAGCCGAGAGCGATGCCGTCGTGCAGCGCGGCTTCCACGCGTTGAAACTTGGCTGGGGCGCGCACTTCGGCGACGAGGACCGCGGCCGGCTGGCGGCGGTGCGGGACGCCATCGGACCCGACGTGCGCCTGATGCTCGACGTGGGCTGCCCGGCGTACTGGTCGGCGCTGACCGTCGCCGCGCATCTGCACATCCTGGCCTCGGTCGGCGCCGGCGGCATGGTCGAGTACCCGGGCTTCGACGCGCTGCCCGAGAGCACCGCGGTGCCGGCGCACATCGCCCAGTTCGAGATCGTCGAGCACCCACCCGAGCTGGTCGACGGGCGCCTGCGGCTGCCGGGCAGGCCGGGGCTCGGCCTGGGCAACTTCGTCGCGGAGGGCGTGCGCGGACTGGAGGCCGGCGGCCGGTGCTAGCGCCGATCCATCTTGCCGGCAACTGCGCGGTGGACGTGATGGTCCCGGCCGCGATCGGCGAAGCCGATGCCAAGCTCCGGATCCTCAAAGCCGGGCCCTCGGTTACGTTGGCAGGGGGAGCGGGGTGGCCGGCCTACCTGCTGGCCCAGCTCGGCCACGCGGTGCAACTCAACACGAGGCTGGGACGGGACCTGTTCGGCACCGTGCTGCGCGATCGCCTGGCGCGGGCAGGCGTGGAGGTGGTCGGTCCGGACGCGGCGGCGACGGCGATCAGCGTGATCTCGGCAGCGGAGGGTGGCCTGAGCTCGGGTTTCGTCTATCCGGGGGAGCCGATCGACTGGCGGGCCTCACTGTCAAGCCTGCACTCCGTGCCGTCCGTGCCGGGCACGCGATGGTTCTTCGCCAGCGGATACTCGGGGGTAAGCGAGGAGGATTTCCGGACGCTGAAGGGGTTGTTCAGCGTGCTGCGGGATCGGCAGGTCAGGATCGTGTTCGACCCCAGCCCGTGGTTTGCGCAGCGCGTCGAGAGAGACGCCATGCTGGAGCTGTTCTCCGGCGTTCACTGCCTCAGCGCGACGCAGGCCGAGCTGGGCGCATGGTTCCCGGCGGCGGACCCGAAGGCGCTTGCGCAGCACGTCCTGGATTGCGGGCCGGCCTGCGTCGTCGTGAAGCAGGGGCAAGACGGCGCCACGGTCGCCACCGCATACGGTACGATACAACGCGTGCCGACCACTCCGGTCGCCGGCGCCAACACCGTGGGGGCGGGCGATACCTTCAATGCCGGCCTGCTGCACGGATTGAGCGCGGATCTGCCGGCGCCGGACGCGGTGGCCCTGGCAGTGCGGATGGCGACCGAGGTCGTGCGCGTCGGGCGCACGGCATTCAGGGTCACCGCCTTCCGCGACGGAGCTGGAGCCGGCGGACCATGACCGACCGCGCACCGATCGACGTGCTGTGCATGCTGGTGCTGCCGGAGCTCGCCGAGCGGGTTCGCCGCATGGCCGGCATCAGGCTGACCGTGACCGAGGACCGCGCCGAGACGCTCCGGCACCTCGCCACGGCCCGCGTGCTGATCGCACGCCGCATGGATGCGGAGCTGCTGCGCAGCGCCCCAAGGCTGGAGCTGATTCACGCGTACACGGGCGGCGTGGAGGACGTGCTGATTCCGGAGCTGGCCGCGAGCCCCATCCCGGTCGCGTGCGTCAAGGGGATCTTCGACGTCACCGGAGCCGAGCACGCCATGGCGTCGATGCTGGCGCTCACCTATCGCCTGCCGGCCTACCTGAGGCAGCAGCGCGAGCGCCGTCACGACTGGGTCGCCCCGCACGAGTTGCGCGGCAAGACGGTCGGCATCGCCGGCCTGGGCGGCATCGGCATGGAGCTGGCGCGGCTGGCGTCATGCTTCGGCGCCCACGTCATCGGCTGCTCGCGCAACGCGAAGGCGTCCCCGCACCTGGCGGCCTGGCTCGCCCCCGACCGGCTGGAGGAGCTGCTGGCGGCCTCGGACTTCGTGGTCGTCTGCGTGCCGCGCACGCCGCTCACCGAGGGCCTGTTCGGCGCACGCCAGTTTCGGGCGATGAAGCGCTCCGCCTACCTGATCGACGTCACCGGCAGGAGCGTGCTCTTCGACCTGGACGCGCTGGTGCGCGCGCTACGCGAGGGGTGGATCGCCGGGGCGGACCTGCAGATCCAGCAAGGCCTGCCGCCCGCGGACTCTCCCCTGTGGGAGCTGGACAATCTCATCCTCTCCAAATACGCGGCCAACTCGGTCGAGACGCAACGGCGGTTCGCCGACCACATCGTCGAGAATCTGCGTCGCCATCGGGACGGCCGGCCCCTCCTGGGGCTGGTCGACAAGGCCGCGGGCTACTGAATGCCCAGCTCCCAGCGCAGCGCCCCTTCCAGGGTCGGTTCCAGCCAGCGGAACCCCAGCTCGGTGAGCCGCTCCGGGAGCACCGCCTGACCCTTGAGGATGAGCTGGTCGCCCATCTCCCCGAACAGGGCGCGGATGGCCGGGCCGGGAACCGGAGCGAACGCCGGCCGGCGCAGCACGGCCGCCAGCGCGCGCGTGAACTCCCGGTTGGTGGCAGAGCGCGGCGCCACGACGTTGATCGGGCCCTCCGCCTGTTCGTTGCTCATCAGGAAATGCAGCGCGCCGACCGCGTCATCCAGCCCGATCCAACTGATCGGCTGCCGGCCGCTGCCGACCACGCCGCCGGCGCCCGCTCGGAATACCGGCAGCAGCCGCTGCAGCATCCCCGCTTTGGGACTGAGCACCGGGCCGAGGCGGGCGTGCGCGACGCGGATGCCTGCGGCCCGCGCCGCGTCGGCCGCCTGCTCCCAGGCGGCCGTCACCTCGGTCAGGAAGCCGGAACCGGCCGGCGCGGACTCGTCCACCGTGCCATCGGCGTCGCCGTAGTAGCCGACCGCCGACGCCGATACCAGCACCGCCGGTGGCCGCTTGAGCCCTGCGAGCGCGCCGCAGAGGAGCTCGGTCGATGCGACGCGGCTTGAGCGGATGCGACGCCGCCGCGCCGCGGTCCAGCGCCCGGCGCCGATGTTCTCTCCCGCCCGATGGATTGCCGCTTCGACCCCCTCCGGCGTGCCCGCGTCAAGCTGTCCGGCCGCCGGGTCCCAGGCGATCTCCGCCGGAGCCGCGGGCGGCCGTCGCACCAGCCGGACCACTTCATGGCCGCCGCTCTCCAGAAACGCGGTGAGCGCGCCGCCGATCAGCCCGGACGCGCCGGTGACCAGCACCCGTAGCGGTTCCGCGGGTCCGGACGCGTGGCGGTCCAGGTCGCGGCGCACACGCTTCTGGTGAAATTCCAGCGTGCGCTCCATGGTGCGCCGGAGCCATGCGCGGCCCAGCGTCGCCACGATGAGGCGCGGCTCGCAGTGGATCCGTTCGGTGAGCTCGCAGCTTCCTTCCCCGGTTGAGCGGAAGAGATGGCGGTGCCGCAACGAGCGGTGGGGACCGCCGACGTGCCGGTTGCCGAACTCCTCGAGCGGCCGGTAGCCCTCGTGTTCCACCGTGCCGCGGAAGCCGAACGGACCGACCCCTACGCGAAAGGTGGCGCGGTCCCCGTCACGAATCGTCCCGGTGCGCTCCAGCAGCTCCATCGGCGGCGAGGGAGGCAGGAAGCGATCGAACGACGCCGCTGTCTCGTGCCAGGCGAAGACCCGCTCCAGGGAGTGAGGGAGAACCGTCGAACGCTCGTAGGTCTCCATACCCACCGGGTCATCCGGGCGTGGCGTACGACAGGTCCCACCCGTCCAGGCTGGTCAGCGGACGCCGGGGGACGCCGAGGTCGGGCCGGCCGCCGTCGGCCCAGCCCAGCACCTCCTCCTTGTGGCCCAGGCGCCGCAGGGCGCTCCACGACTCGGTGTAGTTGCCGCGGCCGGGGGTGCAGTCCCAGAAGAAGAAGCTCTCCACCCCGGCCCGGTACAGCCCGGCGGCGCGCTCGCGGTACAACACGGGCGGCATCATGCGCGGCAACAGGCTCATCGACAGCGTGCAGGCGGTGCCGCGCGTCAGCTCGACGAACCAGTCCGCCCCGCGCGGGTCCTCCCAGGAGTCGGCGGCGCTGTCCAGGAACACCGCGGACGTGTAGGGGATGAGCGTATCCACCAGCCCCTCCCCCACCCAGGTCTGCAGGTCCATGCCGTAGTAGAGGTTCTCCGCGGCGTCGCGCATGACGATCGCCGTGACCGGGATGCGCGGCCGCTGCCGGGCGCGCGCGACCTCGTCCAGCGCCGCGCGCACCTCGCTCATGAAGCTGGTGAGCACGCCGCAGCGGTGCCACAGCCACGTCGGGTCGTCGTCCGCCAGCGTGCGGGGATCCCGGCCGTGCCGCTCCGCGAAGCTGTCGATCAGCGGCGGCTCGAACTCGCTGAACGGGGGCCGCCGGTTGTAGGCAAGGCAGATGCCGTCGACGTCGTAGTCGGTGGCCACCTCGGTCAGCAGCGACACCGCGAAGCGCCGGCTCTCCGCGTAGGCATAGGAGATGCGAGGGGTTTCGCGTCCGTCGCGGTCGCGTCCCCGCAGCTCCGGGTGGCGCACGTAGAAGGAGTCGCCGTGGTCGAAGTGATCGTGATCCGGCGGAAACCGGAACCCGGCCGGCCGGTAGGTCGCGTGGAACTCCAGCCCCATGTCGCGGGCGTGCTCCCGGGCGACCCGGAACGGGTCGATGCCCTGCTCGCGCAGGACCTGCCAGCTCTCGCGGTTCAGGCGGTCGCCGCTGCGCGCGAAGTCGTCCAGCCCGTCGAGCGTCGGCAGCCTGCCGGCGGTGCCCAGGTAGTAGAGCAGGTCCCCCATGCCGCACTCCCAGTACAGCCGCGAGAAGTCGGAGTTGCGGAACATCTCGATGCGGCGCTGGATGTGGGCCGCTTCGGTCGGCCGCGTGGCGTAGTGCAGGCCGTGCGCGTCATTGTGGCCGAACAGCCGCCGGGTGTCGCGCCGATCCGCGTCTGCCCGGCAGGTGGCGACTTCCGCCTCGGTGAGCGGGACCAGCTTCACGTACGCCAGGCGCACGGGGCTGCCCAGGACGCACCCGGGCGCGTCGCCTGCGGCGATCCGCCGGTTCTGCTGGCCGATCACCAGGTCCTGCCCGCTCAGGTCGGCGACCTTCCAGAACAGCTCCCGGATGCGGTGCCGCCCGGCGCGGTCGGTCACCGGGCAGGTGAGCACGGTGGAGCTGGCATCTCCGCTCAGGCGGGCCAGCACCACCACGTCCTCCGAGGACTCGGCCATCAGCCCCAGCGACACCGCGTGGTAGCCGGAGGCACGCAACGAGTAGGTGAGGTCGGGAGCGTCCGTCTCCTCGTCGGCCCGCAGCATGGTGCCGGTCAGCCCCTCGAGCTGGTACGACAGCAGGCGCCAGCGGCGGGCGCGCGAGCCCGGGTACAGCGCCGCCGCCGGCCGGCAGGCGTCCAGGTCGGTGCGGTAGATCGCCGGCCCCGAGAGCCAGCCGTCGCCGATCAGGTCTCTGCTCGTATCACCCATGTGCCCATTGTAGAGGCATGGCTCAAGGGGCGCACGGCCCGGCCCGTTGGCTGCGAGGCGCCATGAAGCTATCTCAGGTCCCATCCGGGCAGAGCTGCTGCCTGCCGGACCCACGCCGCCATCTGCTCCTCGTCGAGAGCGTCCTCGTACAGGTCGACCCAGCGCGCGTCCCTGTCCTTGCCGGAGCCGGGCGGGACGGGTCGCAGCGACGCGCCCTTGAAGAAGGTCACCTTCACGTAGCGGGTGAACACGTGGCAATTCAGGAACCAGCCTTGGCCATCGATGCCATAGAAGGGCGAGTTCCACCTCACGGCCTTTTGCACGTCAGGCACCGTGCGCACGATGAGGTCGTCGAGGCGGCGGCCGAGCTCGCTCTTCCAGCCCGGCATGGCCGCGATGTAGGCCTGCACGGGGGCGTCGCCGTCGCCCTTCGCGATCTGAGGGTTGCCGCCTGAGAGGAGGACCGGCTTTCCGCCGGCCGGCTTGGCTACGGCCTTCCTGACGACCTTCGTTGGCTTCCTGGACGACTTCTCGGGCATCGTTCACTCCGGTCCGCGCTTCGCGTGGCTGAATTGCATCCAATCATAGTGCGACGCGGTCCTCGACGGACGGGACGACGATGAGGCGCAGAGACCGAAAGGCCCGCCGGCCGGAGCCGGTGGGGCCTTCGTGTGCCGAGGTGGTACGTCTACCCGGTCTTGACCGGGATCTCCCGCGCCTTGCTCGCCTGGTTCTTCGGGACCTGCAGGGTCAGCAGCCCGCCCTTGAAGGTTGCGCCCACCTTCTCATGGTCGGCGTCGCCCGGCAGCACGAAGCTGCGGGTGAACGACGCCCGGCGGCGCTCCCGGACCAGGTACCCCTCTGACTTGCGCCCATCCTTCTCGTCGGCGTTTGCGGAGATGGTCAGCACGTTGTCGTCGATGCTGACCTTCAGGTCCTTCTCTGGGACGCCGGGCAGCTCCGCCTCCAGCAGGTACGCCTTGTCCTCCTCGCGGATGTCCACGGCGGGCGCGCGGGTGCGCGCGGCCGGCGGCTGCTCGGCGAAGAAGGAGTCGAAGATGTGGTCGATACCGTCGAAGATGCTGCCCGGGCGGCCGGATCGATGTGGCACCAAGGTTCTCATGGTGTGCCTCCTGTAACGTGGTCTTGAGGACGTAGGCCTCGTATCAACACAAGGCAGACTCCATGCCAACTATCCAAGCCACTCCCCATGAGAGCCATAGTTATTTATAACAACAATAGATAACAGTGAAATGCTGCCGAAGAGTCTGCCGCCAGTACCGCTGACCCCTCGTTCGTCCCTAGAGATTGCGTGTCGTTATGACTCCCTCGGTGTCGACATGGGATAGCATGAGTCATTTTGAGGCTATCGGCGAAACGAGGACTTGACACGACTCGTCGCGCACTCGACGATGCTCGCTGTCCCTATGCACAACGGGTATACGGCTGTCATCAAGAAGACCTCGGACTGGTGGATCGGCTGGATCGAGGAAGTACCGGGAGTCAATTGCCAGGAACGGACGAAGGAAGCGCTGCTGGAGACGCTCAGGGTCACGCTGCAGGAAGCGCTGGAACTCAATCGCCGTGATGCTCTTGATGCCGCCGGGAGGGACTTCGAGGAAGCAACCATCGTCGTCGCATGAAGCGCAAGGAATTCCTGCGCCACCTGCGGAAAAACGGATGCGCACTGCTCCGAGAAGGCGGACGGCACTCGTGGTGGCACAATCCGTCCGGCAACAGGCGCTCAGCGGTTCCTCGGCACACCGAGATCGACGATCGTCTTGCGCTCAAGATCTGCAAGGACCTCGGTATCGCTGCGATAGGACGAGTGCCCAAGAGGGATCCGTAGCCCGCGGCTATCGATCTGACACTCCGGCGCGGCCCGGCCTATGCTGCCGACCGTGGGCGCATCCGACGACCCGGGTCGCGAGTTATCTGCGGACGTTCGAGGAACTGCGCGCGCGCAAGCGCTGGTCGACGCAGTCGGTGACGTTCCGATTCGTCGCGCTGAGCCTTGGCGCGGCGGCCTCCACCATCGGTTACGAACGGCTGGAGGAGGCGGCCACCGACCTGCGCAAGCGCGCCCGCTGGTCCAGTCCGCTCAAGTCGGAGATCCGCTACGTGGTGGCCGCCATGATCCTGCGGCGCGGGCTGGATACGGCCCGGATCCACGAGTGCGTGTTCGCGACGCGCGACGCCATCAAGGCGCACAAGGTTCCCAGCCGCGGCACGGGCCCGACGCTGGCGGCGCTGCTGATGGCCCTGCACGGCGAGGGGGCTCCGGTGCCGGAGGAGCATCTCGAAAGGCTGGCGGTCATCTACCGCCGCTGGCGCACCGAGCACCGGTGGCTGACCAATGCCAACGATCTTCCGGCCGCGGCGCTGCATGCCTCCCGCGACGTGCCGGTCGACGACTTGGCGTCGGACATCGAGCGGGCCTACATGTCAGTGCCGGGTGAAAACTCCCCAGAAGTGCCGAAGTAAAACTCCCCCCCCCCGGTGATTCTGAGCAACCGGCCGATGCGGGGCCGGTTGTCCATCAATCAGAGCGCTAGGACGGTGCCTTCCGTGCTCAGGCGGGGGAGGTCCGAGGTGCTCAGGCTCAAGGGAGTATTCATGATCCATCAACTCAGAGAACAAGGACTGACGGTCTCCGAGATCGCTCGGCGCATGCGGCTGGACCGCAAGACCGTACGCAGGTACCTGCAGCACGGCGTAGAGCAACCCAGGTACGGGCCGAGGGCGCCAAGGCCGCGGAAACTCGATCCGTATCGCGCCTACGTGCGGGGGCGGTTGGTGAAGTGCCCGCAGCTGAGCGCGATACGGCTGCTGAGTGACATCCGCGATCTGGGGTATCAAGGAGGACGTACCGCAGTGACGTACTTCGTCGCGGCGGTTCGCCCGCGCGAGGCGACGGGCTTCGAGCATCGGTTCGAGACGGCGCCCGGCGAGCAGGCGCAGGTGGACTTCGCGCAGTTCA
>JAPOQV010000089.1 GCA_026710565.1 Spirochaetaceae bacterium
GGGTCGACTTCATGGTCCAGATGAAGACCTGCTTCACCGAGTGGGAAGGGTGGGAGTGGACCGGCCGGCTCCACCAGCTCGTCGACTGGGTGCGGCCCCGATTCCTGATCCCGACCCACTACCGGACCGACCGGCGCTCCGATCCGATTCCGCACGGAACCTGGCCCCCCGACGTGACCGACGCCAACGCCTTCGTAGAGTGGATCCGGGCTCAGGTGGGCGGCAAGACGACCGTCCTTCCCTTCACCGCCGGCGTCTGGTACGAGGTCGCCCTTCCCTCCCTGGAGGTGGCCTGGAAGTGGAACTGGCGCCGGACCTGGGACGTGCCGCCGTGGCGGACGTAGAGGCTACGGGCGTAGAGGCTACGGGCGTCGTTCCCAGCGGAGTTACGATGTCAGTACACGACGACCATGCCTCGCCCGACGTGTTCGTCGCGCCGGAGGGCGACGATGGCGCGCCGGGAACGCGGGAGGCGCCGCTCGCGTCCCTGCAGCGGGCGCGGGATCTGCTGCGCGCCCGCCCGGTTGCCGAACGTGCGGCACTCGGGCGGGTCACCGTCTGGGTGCGCGGCGGCGACTACCTGCTGCCGGCCGGCCTGCGCCTCACCGCCGACGACTCGGGCACCGCGGATGCGCCGGTGACTTGGCGCGCCTGCCCGGGCGAGCGCGTGCGGCTCATCGGCGGCGTGCGCGTCGACGGCTTCGCGCCATGGCGGGACGAGATCCTGCAGGCCGACCTGGCCGGACCGCTGGCGGCGGCCGGCATGGACGAGATCCCGCCGCACCTGCCCAAGCGCTACCAGGTGGACCCGGACGCCGCCCCGGAGAGCTGCGAGTTGTACCTGGACGGGGAGCGGCAGCCCGCCGCGCGCTGGCCCAACGCCCGCCGCGAGCCCGGCAAGGCCGGCCGCTGGGCCTACGTCTCGGGCGTCCGCGACGACCTCGAATGGCTCCTTGAGCCGGAGGGAAGCGTGTTCCACGCCGGCAGCGACCGCATCCGTGCCTGGCGGCACAACCCCGAAGACATCCAGGTGCACGTGTTCACCAACCCGAACTGGGCGGACGACGTGCTCAACCTCGACCACGTCGACGCCGGCGCCGGCGAGCTGTGGCTGCATCCGTCCGGCCCCGGCGCCGGCCACGCCCATTTCGAGACCGGCGGACGCTTCTACGTCAAGCACGTGCTGGAGGAGCTCGACGAGCCCGGCGAGTACTACATCGACCGGCCGGCGCGGCGGCTCCACTACTGGCCGCCGGAAGGATGGGCCGGCGGGCTGGCCGTCGTCACCACCGCGGAGAGCGTGGTCGCCATCGACGGCGCCAGCCACCTGACCCTGCGCGACTTCGCCATCCAGTCCGCCCGCGGGTGCGCGCTCGTGATCCGCGGCGGCAGCAGCGTCACGGTCGCCGGGGGCAGCGTGAGCGGCGCCGGGGCATGGGGCGTTCTGGTCAAGGGCGGACGCAGCCACCAAGTGCTCGGGTGCGATCTGTTCGACCTGGGCCGCGGCGGCGTGTACCTGCGTGGCGGCGACCGCTTCACCCTGGAGCGCAGCGGCCACCTCGTCCACAACTGCGACATCCAGCGCTACGGCCGCATCAACATCTGCTACCAGGCGGGCATCAAGCTGCACGGCGTAGGCAACCGCGCCACGAACTGCCACATCCACCACGCCGGCCACTTCGGCGCCGTGATCCACGAGGGCTGCGACAACACCATCGAACGCTGCGAGATCGACGACGTCTGCCTGGAGGCCGCCGACGCCGGCGGCATCTACCTGTACACCAATTGGGACAAGGGCCTGGGCAACCTGACGATGTGGGGCAACGCCGTGCGCCAGTGCCTCATCCACGACATCGCCGGCTACGGCATGCACCGCCCCTACGGCCTGCAGCGGCGCGGCCAGTTCGAGGCGTACTACGTCACCCCGTACGCCTGCTGGGGAATCTACATGGACGACTTCGCCTCAGGCGCCACGATCAGCGGCAACATCTTCTACCGCTGCCCGCTCGGCGCGATCGAACTGGGCGGCGGCCGCGGCAACGTGATCGAGAACAACATCATCGTCGACTGCATCCCGGCCATCCACATGTCCTCGCGCTGGCATGCGGCCAACCACAGCTACCCGGCGGCGGGACGCGAGGCGCTGGAGTACGTGGGCTGGGACCGGCCGCCGTACCGCGACCGCTTCGCGATGCTTGAGGTCTACGCCGACATCGACCAGGAGTCGATGCGCATCCCCAAGCACAACACCTTCCGCCGCAACGTCATCGCCTACGCCCACGACAGCTTCAAGGGCTACTGGCAGGCCGTGCACGAGGAAGGATGCGCGGTCGCCTGGCAGTTCGACGAGTACGACATCTTCACCTTCGCCTGCGACCACAACCTGTTCTGGCACGACGGCAAGGAGGTGCGCGTCGAGGTCCGCATCGCCGCCGACCGCATGCTCGAAACCATGTCGCTGGAACGGTGGCGGCTTCGCGGCTTCGATCAGCACTCGCTGGTGGCCGACCCCGGATTCGCCGACTCCGAGCACGACCGCTACGAGTTGCGCGCCGACTCGCCTGCCTTCACGCTCGGCTTCGAGCCGATCCCGGTCGACCGCATGGGCCTGGTCGCCGACGAGCATCGCCCGTCCGTGCCGCCGCGCACCGCGCGCGAGCGCCGCGAGCTGCTTTTCGCCAAGACCCTGCTGCCACTGCCGCGCTCCGTGTCATTCGGAACCGAGACCGGCCTCCAGCTCCAGGCCCTGCGCGAGCGCCGCCGCGGCACCGCGTAACGAACCTCCGAACGCCCCGATGCCCGAGCAGCCTTCCGTCGGGAGCGCTCCCGACGACAAGACGGTCAAGACGTGGCGCGGGCACTGGCAGGACGAGGTCGACGCCCGCTACCTGTACGGAAGGCTGGCCGATGGGACAGCCAATCCGGACAAGAACGTGCTCTATCGCCGGTTGGCGGAGGTGGAAGATCGCCACACCGCCGTCTGGGCACGCATCTTCGCCGAGCACGACATCGCCGTGCCGCCACCAAGACCGTCGGCGCGAGCGCGACTCATGGCCTGGATCGGCCGGCGGATCGGGCCCGAGGTGCTGCACTCGCTCCTGCTGCGAGAGGAAGGCATGGAGGTCAGAGGCTACCTGTCGCTCCACCGGCAGAGCGAATCCGGCTCGACGGCGGAGGCGCTGTTGCAGGTGGCCATCGAGTCCGCCGAGCACGCCGAGACGCTGTCGAAACTGGCACGCCGCACAGGGGAACCCTGGCACCGTACCAGGACGGGAGGAGTTCTCCGCAACGTCGTGTACGGGTTCAACGACGGCCTGACGGCCAACTTCGGACTGGTCGCGGGGGTTGTCGGCGCCCAGGTCGACGCCGGCCTCATCATCCTGACCGGCGTGGCGGGGATCGTCGCCGACGCGCTGTCCATGGGTGCGTCCGGCTACCTGGCCGCCAAGAGCGAGCGCGAGGTCTACGACAACGAAATCGAGATAGAGCGGGACGAGCTGCGCTTCATGCCGGAGTTGGAAGAGGAGGAGCTCGCTCTCATCTACCGCACCAAGGGCATCAACGAGAAGCGTGCTCGCGAGATTGCGCGCGCCATCATGGAGTCTCCCGAACAAGCCCTGAATGTCATGGTGCAGGAGGAGCTCGGCATCGGCGAGCAGCAGGCCACGCCCTTGCGCGAGGGTTGGATCACGGGCTCCGCGACCGCTGTCGGTGCGCTCATCCCGGTGGCGCCATTCCTGTTTCTGAGCGGACCCGCGGCCGTCTGGACGGCCTTCGGCGTGTCGATGGTGTCGCACTTCGCCGTCGGTGCGGCCCGCAGCGTCGTCACCGGCAGAAACCTGTTTCGCAGCGGCATCGACATGCTGGCCGTCGGCTTCGGCGTCGCCGCGGTCGGCTACGTCGTGGGCGATCTCGCCCTGCGGTATCTTCTGGGATAGAGGTCCACGGCAAGCGATGTCCGGGAACACCCACGAGAGTCGTCGCGCGGCACGCTTTCTCGGGCTGGTGTGCTCGACCACGGAGTGCGGACTGGCGGCGGCTGCGGAGGACGGAACCGAGGGCTACGCGAGCCTGCCGATGGCCGGCGCCGTCGAGTGGCACGGGAGCCCGGCATTCGACCTGCAGGCGCTGCCGGGGATGGTGCTGGAGCTGCTGGCGCACCTCCGTGACGACGGTTGGGACCTCTCCGAGCCGGGCCATCTGGGCCAGGCATGGCGGCAGCACGACCTGGCGCTGGTCGGCCGCGACGGTGAGCCGCTCATTCCGGCGCTGAGCTGGCAGTGCAACCTGGCCGGCACCCAGACCGCTGCGCTCAACGCCATGCCGGCGTTCCGGGATGCCGTCGGCGCCGTCGAGGCCCGATTCATCGCCGCCAAGCTCCCCTGGGCGCTGGAGCAGGAACCGCGCCTGCGCGACGAGCTGAGCGCCGCCATGACCAGCGGCGACTGGCTGGCCGGCCGGCTCGCCGGCGGCCGGTACCGCCTGAGCTCCTCCGACGCCCTGTCCAACGGATTGCTGGACCAGCAGACCAAGCGACTCGCGACTGCCCCTCTTCGGGAGGTCAACCGGCTCCTTGGCGACAACCTGCGGCCGGAGTGGTTTCCCCCGGTGATCGAGTCCAGCGGCGTGGTCGGCGCCGTCGAACCGTCCACGGCCCCGGCTTGGCGCGAGCTGACGGAGCAGCTCCGCGGCTGGCAGGTCGCGGCGCTGCTCGGGGACAACCACGCCTCAGCCGCCGGCTGCGGCGCCACCGAGTACGACACCGTGGTGCTGTCGCTGGGGACCAGTGGTTCGGTCAATCTGCCCGCGCCGCACGCCAGCCGTCCCAGCGGGGAAACCCTGGGCTTCGAGTACTGGGACGATCGCCTGTTCCTGCTGATGCTGGCGCAGTGCGGGGCTTGGTACGAGCGCTTCCGCGCCGACGCCGCTCCCGGGACGGACTACGACGAGCTGAACCGCCTGGCGCTGGCGGCCGACCCGGACCGCATCGTGAGGGTTCCGGAGCCTGACGACACGGTTACCGGCTGGCCGGAGCTCGCCGGGCTCGACCTGGCCGCGCAGACCGCCAGCACGCAGTGCTCGATCTCGATGGAGATGCTCGATCGGGTGCGGGCGATGCTGCCCTCCGCCGCCGAGCGGATCCGGACCTTCGTGCTGACCGGCGGCCTGTCGCGCGCGCCACTGATCCGGGACGTCCTCCACACCGGGCTGCGGATACTGGCCGAGACGGACGACCGGGTGGCAGCCGATGCGCGTGTCCTCCTGAACGACCGCGCGGGCAGTCTCGCCCACAAGACCGACGTGCTCGGCGCACTGATCAACGCCCGCATCGCGGCCGGCGGCCGAAGCCCGCGCGACGTTATCGCCGCCGACCGGAGCTGGCGGCCCTGCGACGCCCCGGAGCCCGAACGTGGACGGCGCCTGCGACGCCTTCTTCAGGATAGCGGGTGATCAGGGGCAGGCTCGTGTTGACGACCCACGGCTTGAACGACACTCTATGAGGGTCTCATGAGATCCGCAGGCTGAGGTATGAGTCGGGAGGACACCATGAGCGAGACCTTGACGGAAACGACGTTCGAAGACCAAATCGCCACGCGTGTCTGGTTAGGGCTTCTGGATACCGACCGGGAGACCCTCTACTTCGTATCCATCGCCGCCAGAATGCGCAAGCTCAGCAACCTGACCAACGTCTTCATTGCCTTTGGAGCATCGGGCGCCGTCGTGACTACCCTCGGAGGACTGCCGCCTGTCGTAGCGATATGCCTCAATCTCCTGGTGGCCTTGGTCGCCATCGGGTCAAGGGTCTACGGACATGCGGAAAAAGCTGCAACGGCAGCAGGTGTTGCGAAAGAGTGCTCCGCCCTCGCGCGAGAGTGGCGGCGACTGTGGGCTGAGATGAGCCGGATGGATGGCGACGAGGTCCTGAGACGTTGCGAGGATCTGGAGCGCAAAGCGACAGATATCGTCGACGTCGTTCCGCGCGAGATACCGCTTGATGAGTCCCTCAACCAAGAGTGTGCCGAGAGAGCGTACGAGACGGTACAGCACGAATATGCCTCGTCGTGACGTCTCAAGTCGGGAGGGCCCCAATACCCGATCCCTCCCGCGCCCAACGAGCCCAACTCCACCTGCACGGCCGCCCATACCCGCTCCGCCGGCACCACCCAATCCGAATCCCTCCCCGCCGCCGAAGGAGTCACCCGAGTGACCAACACCAAGCCGACAACGATCCGTCTCCCTGACGAGGTCCTGAGCGAACTCGATCGGCGCGCGCGCCCGTGGCAAGGATCGTGCGACGCTGCTGCGGGAGTTGCTTCAGGATGCACTGGACCGGGACATGGAAGATGAAGTGGTAGCCTCCTATCGTGCCGGTCGCCTCTCGCTGTCACAGGCCGCTTCACGGCTCGGCACCGATGCATGGTCGTTGTTTGACATCCTTGCCCGGCGGGGGGAGACGTTGAGCGTATCGATGGAGGACTGGATGGACTCCGGATCCTCACGATCTGCGTAAGCTGACAGCATGAAGATTACTTCTATCGAAACGCTCTGCCTGTCGCGAGCGCACGAGCCCGAACGCCAGTGGGTCACCGGCTCGATACGCGCGGTCAAGGCCGACTGCCCCATCGTCGTCATCGAAACGGACGAAGGCGTCCGCGGCATCGCCGAGCCCAGCGCCTACGGCACTCCGTCGCGCATCCGTGAGCGGGTAGCCGAATTGGCGGCCGGCCTGATCGGCCGCGATCCGCGGGACCCGGATATCACGCCGCGCCTCACCGGCGGCGACCGCGGGGACGACATCCCGCTGGCCGGCATCGACTGCGCCCTCTGGGACCTGCGGGCCCGCATCGCCGGCCGGCCGGTGAGCGAGGTGCTCGCCTCCGCGGGCGGCCCTTCCACCAACCCGCCGCTGCGGCGCGTGCGCCTGTACGCCTCCGGCGGCGTCAGCTACGACTGGGAGGAGGATCCCGAGCAGCTCGTGCGCGAGGCGCTCGCGCACATCGCCGCCGGCTACACGGCGTTCAAGGTGCGCGTCGGCACCGAGTGGAGCCGATCGGGAGTCGACGCCACGCGCATGATCGACCTGCTGCGCCGCGTGACCGACGCGGTCGAAGGCCGCATGGAACTGATGCTGGACGGCAACTGCCGGCTGAACGAAGCGGACTCCCACACCATCGCCGGCGCCCTGGACGAGCTGCGCTGGACGTGGTTCGAGGAGCCGATGCCACGCGATCCGGAGACGTACGCTCGGCTCAATCGCGCCGTCGACCTTCCGATCACCGGCGGCGAGGTGTTCAGCCGGGCCGAGCAGTTCGATCCCTACCTGGAGGCGGGCGCGCTGGCGATCGCCCAGCCCGACGTGGGCGTCTGCGGAATCGGCGAGTGGCTGCGCACCGTCGAGCGCGCCCATCAGTGCGGCGTCGACGTGTGCCCCCACTCCTGGCACAACGGCCTGATGGGGGTCGCCCACGCCCACGCGGTGGCCGCCCTGCCGCGGCCCCGCGTGCTGGAGCTCTGCATGGTTCAAGGCCCGCTGCAGTGGGGGATCCTGCGCGACCCGCCGGCCATAGAGGACGGGCATCTGGTGCTGCCCGATGGCCCCGGCTGGGGCGTGGAGCTGGCCGACGACCTGGAAGCACGCTACCCCTACCTCGACGGCGACTACTCCGTGCCGTTGGACTGACCGCCTCTCACGGACTAACCCGTCAGCAGGTCACGTCCTTGCCCTCGGAGCCGAACACGGCCATGCGCTCCTCGAGGCTGGTGAGCTCGGCGCCCGCGGGCCGGTAGTGGAACTGCACCGCTCTGCGCCGCTGATCGCTCGCGTTCGGGGCGGTGCCGTGCTGCATGAGGCTGGAGAAGAACAGGCACCCGCCCGGCTCTAGCGGCACGGCCAGCGTCCCGAGCGGGTCGACGTCTGCATCGCAGATCTGCCAGTCACGGCGCTTGAAGTGCACGACCGGCCCCTGCAGGTGCGATCCCGGCTTGACGAGCATGCAGCCGTTGCCGGTCGTGGCGCGGTCGAGGGCGATCCAGACGCCGACCACCCGCGTCCGCAGCTCCAGGTTGAAGTAGGCGTGGTCCTGGTGCCACGGCTTCTCTATCCCGACCCGAGGCGGCTTGAGCAGCGCCATGTCCTGGAACAGCATGGGCTCCTCGCCGATGATGCGGCGCACCACGCGCATCAGGGCTGGGTCCTCGGACAGTGCGCGCAGGCGCTCGTCATAACCGACGAACCACATGAACTTGCGTACGTAGTCCTGGCGCTCTTCCGCGGCCATGCCATCGAGCGTCGCCGGGTCCACGCTGGACTCGTAGTCCACGCTTTCGAACGTTGGGCTGCTGCCGGCCAGCAGGTCGAGCAGGCCGTCCAGCGCATCCTGCACCCGGTCGATGGTGAACGCATCGTGCACGACCAGGTAGCCCTGCTCGCGAAAGCGAGCGATCTCCCGCTCCGTGACCGAATCGAACCTCGTCACGCCCTCGGCCAGACCGTCGTAGCGGTACAAACCGTCCGGCGCCGGCCTGCTCGCCTGAGTCCCAGTCGCGGTTGCCATGGTCCGCCAGTGTAGCAGAGCGGGCGCTACCGGCCCGGATACCACTCGCGCTCGGCGCGCGGGTCGGAGGCGACCTCGATGTAGAACGAGCGCTGGCTCGGCGTCATCCGCTCCAGCGCGGCGCGGCCGGGGAAGAAGCGGTGAAACTTCATGCCGGCGTGGTGGTACTTGTAGAACAGGGTCACCCGTTCGCGATCGCTGTCCCACGGGGCGGCGCCGTGGCAGAGCGCCTCGGTGAAGATCACCGCCGAGCCGGCCCGGCAGGGCACGCAGCGAACGAGCGACCGGTCGACACCGTGCTCGAAGGTCTTCATCTCCTCCGGGATCGGGAAGTTGGCCTTGTGGCTGCCCGGGATGCAGGCGAAGCCACCCTCCTCCTCGTCGACGTCGGTGAGGTTGAATGCCACCACCGTGTGACCGCTGAAGATGCGCCCGTTGGACTGGCGGTACATCAGCGTCAGGTCCTGCCCGTTGCTGTCGAACTCCCCGCCGCCGTGCAGCGGAAGGCCGGCAAACCCCTTGCGACGGATGTAACCGTAGGTGATCTCCAGCCGCAGCTCGTGGTGGATGATGACCTTGAGGACGTCGATGACCCGGGGGATGTCGATCAGCGCGCAGAACTCCGCGCCGGCGCTGGTCAGGTCGCCGAGGCTCGCCTGGGTCGCTTCGTCCTTGCTGCTCACCCCTTCCGGCTTCTCGTCGTCGGGAGCGTCGATGAGTCGCTTCATCTCGTCGACGAGACGCCTGCACTGATCCCGCGTCAGCACGTCGTCGAGCTCCAGGTATCCGCGCACGTCGAACAGGTACTTCTGACGGTCGTCCATACCGGCATTGGACCCGGCCGGCGCGGGGATGACAACGATTCGCCAGGCCGAGCACCGGGCGTTCGCGAGATGCTACGGTTCGGCCCGTCATGTACGGATTCCCGGACGTCGAACGCATCCCCTACGAGGGCCCCGATTCCAAGAACCCGCTGGCGTTCCGCTGGTACGACGAAACGGAGGTGATCGAGGGGCGCACCATGCGCGAGCACCTGCGCTTCAGCACCGTCTACTGGCACACCTTCCGCGCCACCGGCGCCGACCCCTTCGGCGCTCCCACGCTGCAGCGGCCGTGGGACGACGGCAGCGACTCGGTGGACAACGCCCGCGAGCGCGTGCACGTCGCCTTCGAGTTCATGACGAAGCTTGGCACTCCTTACTACGCATTCCACGACCGCGACGTGGCCCCCGAGGGAGCGTCGCTGCGCGAGACCAACCGCAACCTTGACGCCGTGGTGGAGGCGCTCAAGGCGGAGCAGGAACGCACCGGCATCCGCCTGCTCTGGGGAACCGCCAACATGTTCAGCCATCCGCGCTACGTGCACGGCGCCGCCACGAGCTGCAACGCCGACGCCTTCGCGTTCGCGGCCGCGCAGGTCAAGAAGTGCATGGAAGTGACCCGCGAGCTCGGCGGACAGAACTACGTGTTCTGGGGCGGCCGCGAGGGCTATCAGAGCCTGCTGAACACGGACATGAAGCGCGAGCTGGACCACTTGGGCAGGTTCCTGCACCTGGCGGCCGACCACGCCGACCGCATCGGCTTCGACGGCACCCTGCTGATCGAGCCCAAGCCCAAGGAGCCCACCAAGCACCAGTACGACTCCGATGCCGCCGCCTGCATCAACTTCCTGCGCGCCTACGGCCTGACCGAGCGCTTCAAGCTCAACATCGAGACCAACCACGCGACGCTGGCCGGCCACGAGATGGCGCACGAGCTGGAGTACGCCGCCGGCCAGGGGCTGCTGGGATCGATCGACGCCAACACCGGCGACCTGCTGCTGGGCTGGGACACCGACCAGTTCCCGACCAGCTTCTACCTGGCCGCGCAGGTCATGCTGACCCTGCTCAACTACGGCGGGATCGCCCCCGGCGGCATCAACTTCGACGCCAAGGTGCGCCGCGAGAGCTTCGAGCCGATCGACCTCTTCCACGCCCACGTCGGCGGCATGGACGCGTTCGCGCGCGGGCTGAAGATCGCCGCCGCCATCCGCGCGGACGGAGAGCTGCGGTCGTTCGTGCAGGAGCGCTACGCGAGCTGGGATTCCGGCATCGGTGCGCGCATCGAGTCGGGCGACGCGGACTTCGCCTCACTGGAGACCTACATGCTCGAAAAGGGCGAGATCGCGGCCAACGCCAGCGGCCGCCAGGAAATGCTGGAGCATCTCTTCAACCGCTACCTGTAGTGAGGGGGACTCAACCTATGAACACACATCTGACCGAGGACCAGATCGGCTCCTATCGCGACAACGGCTACCTGGTCGTACGTGGACTCCTCAGCGCCGAGGAGCTTGCCGAATTGCGCGCCGGCATCGACGCAGCGGTCGCGCAACTGGGACGCCGCAAGTTGAGCGGCACCACCGGCGACCGCTGGCTTGCCGGAGAGACCTACTACGATCACGTGTTCCTGCAGCGCATCAACCTGTGGAAGATCAACGCGGCGGTGAAGAAGTACCTGCTCGCGCCCGCGCTGGGGCAGATGCTGTGCGCGCTGGAGGGCATCGACGGCATCCGCCTCTGGCACGACCAGACCCTGCAGAAGCAGCCGTGGGCGAACCCGACCGCCTGGCACTCCGACAACCCGAAGTGGTCCTACCACTCGCCGCACGCCATCTCGATCTGGATCGCCCTCGAGCCGGCGACGATGCAGAACGGCTGCATGTACTACCTGCCGGGCAGCCACAAGGTGGACGGCTTCGCGGATGCTCCCATCGGTCAGGAGATCGCCGACTACTTCGAGCACTTTCCCCAGTTCCGCGGCGTCATGCCGGTTGCGGGCGAGATGGAGCCGGGAGACGCCGGCTTCCACAACGGCCTGCTGGCGCACGCCGCCGGCCCCAACATGACCCCCAACTGGCGGCGCGCCATGACCGCCGGCTACATGCCCGACGGTTCGGTGTTCAACGGCATCCAGAACGTCCTCTCCGACGCCCAGGTGGCGGCCCTGAAGGTCGGCGATCCGCTCGACGACGACAGCCAGAACCCGTTGCTCTGGCGTTCGCCGGCATAAGGTGCCTTCGGCCGTAGCGCCGAGGGACCCTCCTACGCGAGGTGCTCCTTGAAGAACGCCACGGTGCGCTCCCACGCCAGGTTCGCCGCCGCCTCGTCGTAACGGGGCGTGGAGTCGTTGTGAAAGCCGTGCCGGGTGCCCGGATAGGTGAGCATCTCGTAGCTCTTGCCATGCTCTTCGAGCGCGGCCTCGTAGTCGGCGCGCGACCGGTTCACGAAATTGTCATCCTCGGCGTAGTGGATGAGCAGCGGCGCCTGGATGTTGCCGACTTCGGCCGTGGGCGGCGCCGGACCGTAGAACGGCACGCCGGCATCCAGGTCGGCGCCGAGCGTGACCGCCAGCACGTTGGTCATGCCGCCGCCCCAGCAGAACCCGGTGGCTCCCAGCTTGCCGGTACAGAGCTCGTGGTCCTTGAGGAAGCGGGCGCTGTTGATGATGTCCTGCCTGAGCTTGTCCGGATCCAGGGAGCGCTGCATGGCGCGCCCGTCGTCGTCGTTGCCCGGATAGCCGCCGATCGGCGCCAACCCGTCCGGCGCCAGCGCCAGGAAGCCTGCAACCGCGGCTCGGCGCGCCACATCCTCGATGTAGGGATTGAGGCCGCGGTTCTCGTGGATGACCAGCACGCCGGGAAACGGCGGGTTGCCGGTAGGCTGCACGAGGTAGCCGCGCATCTGTCCGGACGTACCGCCGGGTGACGGGTAGTCGACGTAGCGCGCCTTGATGCGCTCATCGGTGAACGAGATGGTCTGCGCATCCGCGTAGCGCGGCAGGAGCGCCTGCGCCATCGCCAGCGCCGACCCCCCCCCGACGGTGATCGCCCCCGACCGAGACAGGAACTCCTTGCGGTCGATACGGTCGTGCGTGTAGTCGTCGTAGAGATCGTAAACGCGCGGATCGATGTCCTTGCTGTCCATGTCGCCTCCCACCCACGTCACGTTAGCACGGATGGACGGCGAGATGCCTTCCTACGGCCGGGACGTGGAGAACCGGGCGGTAGCGCGAGTCAGTTCCCGGGTGATCGCCGCGTCGGCATGTCCGGCGTCGTCGACGATCACCAGCTCAGCGCGTGGCCACGCGCGTCTGAGCTCCCACGCGTTGGCGATCGGCGCCTGAAAGTCGAAGCGGCCGTTCACCAGTATCCCCGGGATGTCCGCCAGCGCACCCGCTCCGCGCAACAGGCATCCGTCCTCCAGCCATGCGTAATGCCGTACGTAATGCGTTACCAGACGCGCGAACGCCAGCGCAAACCTTCGGTCCTCATACCGCGCCGACAGTCCTCCGGAGGGCGGCCATGCAGGCGTCGCCGACTCCCACAGGCACCACTCGAACGCAGCTCGCTCGTGCACGGCGGGGTCCGGATCACGGAGCATCCGGTGGTACGCATCGACGACATCGCGATCCGCCTCGGCGAGCGGTGCCGCGGCCCGCAGACGCTCCCACTGCTCGGGAAAGAACCTCGCGACGCCCCCGCGGAACAGCCAGTCGAACTCCTCGTGCCGCCCGGTCGTGACGCCGAACAGAATGAGTTCCGCAACGCGGTCCGGGAAGCGTTCGGCGTAGGCCAGAGCCAGGGTGCTGCCCCACGAGCCGCCCAACACCAGCCATCGCTCGATTTCCAGATGCCGGCGCAGCGCCTCGATGTCGTCGACGAGGTGCCACGTGGTGTTGCTCTTCAGGTCGGTGTCGAGGGCGCTCGCGTGAGGCGCGCTTCGCCCGCAGCCTCTCTGATCGAAAAGCACGACACGATAGGAAGCCAGATCGAACAGCCCGCGTTGCCAATCCGTGCAGCCGGAACCGGGGCCACCATGCACGACGACGGCCGGCTTGCCAAGCGGATTGCCGCAGATCTCCCAGTAGACGAGGTTCCCCGCGTCGACGGCCAACATGCCGTGCTCGTACGGCTCGACCGGCGGATAGAGCGCCGTCACGCCGGTGCCTGACCGGGCTCCGAAGGCGCCGTCATTTCTCCATGCGGAGGACGGCGACACGGAACCCGTATCCCCGGTAGAAGGCGATCGCATCCTCATTGTGGGCAAACACGTCCAGCCGTACCGGCTTCCCGGACCAGACATTCGCACACATCCAATCCATCAGCGCCGTGGCGATCCCGCGCCGGCGGCACGCGCGTGCCACGAAGAGCTGGCGCAGATAATAGTGTTTCCCATCGTCGCGGAAGAGGCAGTAGCCGGCGGTCGTGCCGCCGACGCGAGCGACATAGCACCGGTACCCCTCCTCCATCCACCTGATCATTCGCTCGGCGAGCTCGTCCCGTGTCATCGGATTCGGATGTTGCTCGTCCTCGATGAGCTGCCGATTGAGCTCGGCCAGCTCCTTCACGTCCGACGCATCCGCTCTGTTGATCGTCATGTTCGCGCCATGATAGCCTGCGCGACTTCAGGATCGGATGGAACATGATTCAACAGAAGCACCTCGATCTCCTGCTCGAGCTGGATACCGACAAGAACCCCCACAGCGGCGGAGCCCTGCTGGATCACCTGCGCGGAACCCATGACCTCCTGCAAGCGTGGAGCAACGATCCGGCGGTCTGTGTCGGAGGGTTGTTTCACAGCATCTACGGACCGCAGGCGTACCTGACGCAGTCCGCTTCCCTCGAGGACCGTCAACGCATCCGTGCAGTGATCGGCGAGCGAGCCGAACGACTGGCATTCCTTTTCTGCGTTTCGAATCGCAGTGAATTCTTCGAAGCGGTGGGCAAGGACGCTGCCACACTCTGGAATCGCGTTCATGAAGAGTCCGCGCCGGTTACCCAGAACGAGTTGCGCGACCTCATCGAAATGGAACTGGCCAACTACGTGGAGTTCATGCCGAGACTGCCGTTCACGGACGATGAGCTCACCGGATTCGAAGCCAAGGTCGAGCACAACAGGGGCCTCATCACCACGCGCTCGTACGCTGAAGTCAAGGCGGCCATAGAGAACAAACGCCGATGTCTGTCGGGCACCGGTGCCTGACCGGAGCGCAGGACGGCAACCATCCGCGTGAGCCTGGTCAGGGAGCTGCCGTAGTCGGTTTCTTACAGATCGGCGGCAAGACCGCTCCGTAGCGCGTCGGCACGCTTGTCGTCAGCGGAAAGGGTCAAACCTGAATACTCTCGGCGCTGACGTTCTGGTAGAAAGGGGTATGACGCTGGCGCTCAAGGTCGAACGTGGCCACATCCTTGATCACCGGATCGAAGGAGATGCCACTGCGCTGTTCATGCTCGACGCACAGATCGATAATCGACCGCTCTACTTCGAGCGTGCGCTCGCGCACGACGACCAGGACGTCAAGATCCGAGTCGCCGCGGTGATCTCCCCTCACGCGTGAACCGAACGCGTGCACGGAGACGACGTTGTGCGGAAGCGCGTCCCGTACCTCGGCTCCAAAGTGGGCCAGTGCGTTGCAGGTGTGGGCAAACATATCAGGACCCTCCCATATCAGGACCCTACCCAATGTAGCACGAGGTGTGGGTCGGGACGGTCGTGTTCGGTGCACACACGTCCCGGCCGCCACCCAACGTGATCCGCTGTCACAGCGGTCATCGGCCCGAGTATGATCTGCCATGGCCCCACCCGCATCCGACCGCTTCGCTCCCCTGCCGCTGGCCGGCGCGTACAATGCCGACCGCACCGCCCTTCCCGGGCCGCTGGCGCCGCCGACCGCGCTGGCCGCATCCTTCGGCAGTCAGGCGTTCCGCGGCGTGCCGTTCGATCTGGGGACCGCCGGCGGCCCGAACGTCGTGCTGGTCGCCGACTCGCCCGTCACCGTGGCCGCCGGCAGCCGTTCCGCGCGTTACCTGGTCTTCCTGCACCAGGCCGAGGATCGCCCCTCCAACTACCTGACCGGGTTCGCGGACGCGGGCGTGGACGGCAACGAGCTGGGCGACCACGTCGCCGACTACGTGCTGCGCTACGCCGACGGCTCCGAGCACGTGCATCCGATCCGGCGCCGCTTCGCCATCCAGCAGGCGCGCATCGGCTGGGGGGCCAGCCCCTTCGCCGCGGTGCCCATGCACGCGGATCGCGCGTTCGCCTCCGCCGCGGAGGACCAGGCAGCCGGCAGGTTCTCCACCGTGGGCTATGGCCGCGGCGAGACCCGGCACGGCTCGGGCCGCGACAGCGGACAGGATCTCGCGTGGCTGTACGCGCTGCCCAACCCGCACCCCGAGCGCCCCATCGACGCGGTGGAACTCCGGCCCGGCGCCGAGCGCTGCGCGGTCTACGGCATCGCCACCACCGACCTGACCGACCATCCGTTGCGGCCGGGTACGCGGCGCAAACTGCTGCTGGACGTGCCGCCGGGAGCCTCCTTCGGCGCCGACCGTCAACTCGCCGACCTGGAACTCGACCTGGGCACCATCATCTCCGCGCGCCCGGCATTGGACTACGACGACGCCGGCTGGCTCGCCGGCGCCGGTCCCCCCGCCCCGAATGTGCAGCCGGCCGTCTGCACGACTCGCGCGCTGGTCGAGTATGCCGCGCACCCGGACGCCACGCTGCACGCCTGCGGCCGGGCGTACCCGCTGCGCGAGCTCGAAGCCGGACCGGCGGCGGTGGCCGCGGCCGAGCGGCCGGTGAAGGTCCGCGTGGTCGAACGCGGCTCGTCGCAGCCGGTCGCGGTGCGCCTCCACCTGCACGGCGCTGCCGGCGAGTACCTGCCCCCGAAGGGGAACCACCGCACGGTCAACGGCAACTGGTTCGAGGACAACTACGGCGAGTTCGTCAACGGCGCCAACCAGTACGCCTACATCCCGGGCGAGTGCGTGGCCGACCTGCCGCTCGGTGACGTCTACGTGGAGATCGCCCGCGGCTACGAGGTGCGCCCGCTGCGCACGCGCGTGACCGTCGGGCCGGATACCGAGGAGCTGACGTTCGAGCTCGACCGGGTGCTGCGCTGGCGCGAGCGCGGCTGGGTCACCGCCGACACCCACGTGCACTTCCTGAGCCCGCAGACCGCGCTCCTGGAGGGGGCGGCCGAGGGCGTCAACGTCGTCAACCTGCTGGCCAGCCAGTGGGGGGAGATGTTCAGCAACGTCAGCGACTTCGACGGCGCCACCACGCTGGGCGCGCGCGACCTCGGCGGCTCGGGCGAGTTCCTGGTACGCGTCGGCACCGAGAACCGCATGCAGGTGCTGGGGCACATCTCGCTCCTGGGCTACTCCGGGCCGATGATCCATCCGCTGTGCAGCGGCGGGCCTTCGGAGTCGGCGATCGGCGATCCGCAGGAAGTCACGATGGCGGACTGGGCCTCCCGCTGCATCGAGCAGGGCGGCGTGGTGGTGATGCCGCACGGGCCCAACCCGCAGTGCGAGCGCGCGGCCGACATCGTCCTTGGAACGATCGACGCGATGGAGATGATGACCTTCAATCCCTGCGAGGGGCAGATCAATCCGTACGGCATCGCCGACTGGTACCGCTATCTCAACCTGGGCTACCGCCTGCCGGTGGTCGGCGGCTCCGACAAGATGGCCGCCGCCTCGCAGCTCGGCGGCGTGCGCACCTACACGAAGCTCGGAGAGCGCGAGTTCACCTACGACAACTGGATGGCGGCCCTCAAGGCCGGCAACACCTTCGTAACGGTGGGCCCCCTGGCGGAGATCACGGTCGAGGGCGCCTCCCCCGGCGGCATCGTCGATCTGCCGGCCGGCGGCGGCAGCGTGGCCGTCGAGTGGAGGGTCGAGTCGGTGGCGGTGCCGATCGCCACGGTGGAGCTGATCCGTGGTGGGGTCACAGCCGAGGAGGTCGACGCAGGCGGGCAGCTTGCCGCGTCAGGCAGCGCGACGGTGCCCGTGGACGGCTCCACCTGGATCGCCTTGCGCGTACGCGGCAGCTATCGCGGCAAAGCCGGTGACATCGCCGCCCACACCAGCGCCGTGCAGGTGCGGGTGGACGGCGCGCGCCCGTTCTCCGCCCACGACGCCGGGTTGATCCTGGACCAGATCGAGGGCGCCATGGCCTACGTCGACACGATCGCCCCGCGCCCGGACGCGGCGCGCTACCGGCAGCTCCGCGCCACCCTGGAGGGCGCCTGGAACCCCGCCTGCACCAGACTATGCACCGCCACGGCGTCTTCCACGACCACGTGCCGCTGCACGACCACGCCGAGCACCACGAGCACTGACCAGGGTGCAGGGGCCGTTGGCACCCCCGGCGCCCCGGTTCCGCGATCATCGTCGGTCGGCAGGACCGCGGGAAAGCACGCCTTTCCGCCCGTGGAAACCGTCGAGGCGCTCGGCTAATTCCATAGAGTCACGCAGATGACGAACCGAGGGTGGACACCTGCGTGCGGCGATACCTCGCACGCACAGCAGACCGTTGCATGTAACAACGCCATCGACTGCACCGCCGCTTCCATCATCGCTCCAACTCCACTATGCTCGTGGGAAAGGTCCCATCGATCTTGATCGACGAGACAATCGCAACACCCCTACGAAGTTCCTCAGCTCTTGCCATGCCACCGCTATACAAACAAGTGTAAGGATAGTTGCGATGTTGTCAATGGCGAGCATAGTGGCTCCGAGCAGACTGTCCTCCTGAGCAATATTGTACGCATAAGGACCGACAACTAACTGCCTCCAGCATAACGTTAGAGACCAACCAACGGATTGATACCATGGAACTGACCGCATCCAATCGCGTTAATTTGATCAAATTCATTGCTGAACGTCTCCAGGAAGAAGGTGAGAGTATCGCACACCTGGCCCTCGACAAATTCGGAATACAACGCGTATACATTTCCGAAGAAGAGTACTTCTTGATTGGCGATAGAACTCTACTTGACCAACTATTGGAGAGACTCGATAGAGCACAAGATGACTCTCTACAGGCTTTGGGTGCACATTTCAAACGAAATCCTTCGCCATCAATTGACATACCGAACTTCTGGAAGATGGGCTGTTTTCGACTCTTCATTTCACATCTCGCGAATCATCGAAAAACGGCAAGCGAAATAGGAACCAAGTTGCTCGACTTCGGCATTTCATGCTTCGTGGCCCACCACGACATAGAACCAACCACAGAGTGGCAGGACCAAATCGAGTCTGCGCTGCAGACTTGCGACGGAGTGCTGGCTTTGTTTCATCCGGGTTTTCGCGAGAGCGACTGGACGGACCAGGAAATCGGCTATGCGCTATGTCGGCAGCTACTCATCGTACCTGTGCGTCTTGGGATGGATCCGTATGGTTTCATCGGCAGGTTTCAGGCAATGGACGGACCGGCCGAGCCTGCATGTGACTTTGCATCACGATTGTTCGAAACCCTTTCCAAGAATCCGAAAACGCGTGAGAAGATCACTCAGGGGGCGATGCAGGCATTTGAAGAGTCGAACTCTTTCAAAGATGCCATGAGGCGGATGTCTCATTTGGAGAAACTCGAATTCTGGGATGCATCTTTATGTTCGAGAGCGCGTGTCGCGTTGCACAGTAACAATCAGATAAGCAAAGCGTATGGAGTGCCAGAAAGACTGCATGAGCTCCTAAAGAAGCGGGAATGTGTAGCGATCTGACCTCGTCGTTGTCACGGTAAATCAGGCGCCGTATTCCAGGGCGTCGAACACGGCGGCGACATGCGGCGAAGCCTTCGAGCAGCCGCGAGGCGAGGCTCTGGCCACGCGCGAACCTGCCATGCTCTAGCGTACTCCGTGTTCCAGCGCGCGCACCGTGATGGACTCCGCACCGGAGCGGCGATCCAATACTTGGCGATACCGGCCTAGGCGCAATCGGCACGTTTCTCGATGAGTTCGCGGTTCCGGTCATCCCGTGAGATCACCCTGGGTTTGCGCCACGCAACACAGAACAGGCTTTCGCTCCTACGGAGCACCTCACCACGGACTACCCGCGAGTCCCCTCACGCGTCGCAGCGATGCTCTGGGCCACCTGAATCAGCGGGGCGACCCACAGCTCATCGCTGCGGCCGGCCAGGTGATCGAGCAGTCCGCCGAAGTCCTCTCCGGTCACCGGGAGGTGCCCCTCATCCACGCCGTGAAAGGTCAGGATCGTCCACATCGCAAGCTCCCGCCCCCGCTCGACGGCGGCGATCAGCTGCTCGGCGCTGTTGAATTCGCACCGCACCGACCGCAGGCACCACAGATCCGCGTGCACGGGGGAGTTGTACGGCGTGGAGATCTCTCCGCCGCCGCGGGCGGCGCCGAACCGGCCGGCCACCAGCGGGACGTAGCTGCGTCGGGCCGGGCCGTGACCGACGAACGTGTCGTAGCACGGATAGCAGAAACTGAAGGACTCGACGTCGGGAAAGGCTGCACGCAGTCGACGATCTGACTCGTCGAGCTCGGCGGCCATGTCGTCCAGCGTCAGATCCTCGAGCCCCGTGGCATCGGCTTCGGGCCGGTGGGCGCGGCTGCACCAATGGTGGACAGTGTGGTTGCCGATCTCATGACCGCGGCGCTGTGCCTCGCGGAAGCGCCGCAGCCGGTCGGCATCGTCGGTCTTGACATAGAAGGTGCCGGCCATCCCGCGGGCGTCGAGCGCGGGCACGACGACTCCCCGGTGGCTGTCCATGCCGTCGTCGAACGTCAGGCTGACGGCGCTGTTCCTGCTACCGAACCATCCCGGTCTGACCGGCGTCACCGACTCGCCTCCAGCATCCCCGCTGCGCAGCGTTCACGTTCGGTCATACGGCCCCTCCTTCGTCGCCTGCGGAGGCGCTACGGACTGGTGACGATCGTACCGTTGTCTCCTACCGCCAGGAAGCGCTCGCCGCAGCTCTGAAGCGCGAGCGATTTCGGGTTGACCCGAAATGAAGTACTGCCATCTGGTCGAGCACAAGGAGGGCCATGCGATGGAGCTCCGCTTCGCGCACGACACCGACGGGCGTGAGATCGACTTCGTCGTGCTCCGCGACGGCCTTCCCGAGTTCGCCGTTGGGTGCAAGAGCGGAGAGCGCAACGCCGTATCGGCGAGCCCGGACCTCCCGCCAAGTCAGAGCAGGCACTCGTTTCCCAAGCCGATCCGGCCGGAGTCCAGACTCAAGCCCACTCCCGCAGACCCAGGGAAGTACCTTGCGTTGCCGCTCCGGCCGGGGGAAACTGCCGCATGGCGAGGTCGACGATCTCCGCCGTCAAACGAACCCTGCCGGCCCCCCTGCGCGCGCGGCCGGTCGGCGTGAGCGCCCGATGGCTCGCCGTACGCAAGCACCTGCTCCGCGATCGCTATCTGCTGCTGCTGTTCCTGCCGCCGCTGTTGTTCTACCTGACCTTCCACTACGGGCCGATGTTCGGCGTCATCATCGCCTTCAAGAAGTTCAATGCTGTCGCCGGCATCCTCGGCAGCGAATGGGTCGGGCTGCACTACTTCGAGCGGCTGGTTTCCGATCCGTACTTCTGGCGTGCGGTGCGCAACACCGTGCTGCTGAACATCTACTCGCTGATCTGGTCGTTTCCGGCGCCGATCGTCCTGGCGCTGGCGCTGAACGAGGTGCGCCACGGCACCTTCAAACGGGTCACGCAGACGGTGATCTACCTGCCGCACTTCATCTCGACGGTCGTGGTCTGCGGGATCATCGTCAACGTGCTCGCTTTCGACGGTATCGTCAACGGCGTGCTCGGCGCCTTCGGCGGCGAATCGATACCCTTCATGGTGGAGCCGCGCTGGTTCCGGCCGATGTACATCTCATCCGGCATCTGGCAGAACGCCGGCTGGGGGTCGATCATCTTCATGGCGGCCCTGGCCGGCATCAATCCGGAGCTGTACGAGGCGGCGATCGTCGACGGCGCCAGCCGTTGGGAGCAGGTGCGCCACGTGTCCATCCCCGGGATCATGCCGACCGTCGTCATCGTCCTCATCCTGCGCATGGGCGACATCATAGAGGTCGGTTTCGAGAAGGCGTTCCTGCTGCAGAACGGCTCCACGTACGAAACCGCGGACGTCATCTCCACCTACGTCTATCGCGTCGGCCTGGTGGGAGCAGACTTCTCGTACGCGACCGCGGTGAACCTGTTCCAGTCGGCCATCGGGCTGCTGTTCGTCTGGACCGCCAACCATCTGAGCCGCCGCCTGTCGGAGACGAGTCTGTGGTGAGCGGCCTGCACGTCCGCCGGCGCCTTTCGCTGTTCGACCTGACGCTCTACGGCGTCATGTTCCTGCTCATCGTGATCACCCTGTATCCGCTCTACTACGTCACGATCAACTCGCTGAGCGATTCGCGCCACGTGTTGAGCCAGTCCGTGAACCTCTATCCCAGGGGCTTCACGCTGGCCTCCTACCGGGTCGTGCTCGCCGATCCGGCGATGCTGCGCGCCTACGCCAACACCATCCTGTACACCTTGGTCGGCACGCTGCTGAACATCGTGCTGACCGCGATGTGTGCCTACCCGCTGTCTATTCCCGGGTTCTTCGGCCGCAAGCAGTTCACGATGCTCATCGTCTTCACGATGCTGTTCAACGGCGGCATCATCCCCCGCTACCTCGTCGTCCGCGCCCTTGGCATGATCGACACGCTGTGGGCAATCGTGCTGCCGGTGGCGATCCTCACCTGGTACATGTTCATCATGCGCACCTACTTCCGCGGCATTCCGGACGCGTTGCGGGAGTCGGCGTTCATCGACGGCGCCAACGACGTGCACATCCTGTTCCGGGTGATCCTGCCGCTGTCCGCGCCGGTGATCGGCGCCCTGACCGTGTTCTACACCGTCTTCCATTGGAACAGCTTTTTCAACGCCCTCATCTACCTGAACTCGGCCGAGCGCTACCCGTTGCAAATCCTGTTGCGCAACGTCACCATAGAGGATCAGATGTCCGGTTACGTGGCCGACTTCTTCGACGAGTCTGACTTCGCCGTGGCGGAGCAGACCATCAAGTACACGGTGATCATGGTGTCCACCCTGCCGATCCTGACCATCTACCCGTTCATGCAGAAGCACTTCGCCAAGGGCGTGACCATCGGAGCCGTGAAGGGATGAGCCTGAGCGGATCAAGGAGCCGATCGCCGTTGGACGCGATCGAATGCCCGGCAACCCCGGGAAACGGAGGAGAGCGATGAAACGTTCGACACTTGGACTCGTGTTCGTGGCGCTGCTGGCATGCACCCCGCCGGCCGTCTGGGCCTCGGCGGCGCAGGAGCAGGCGGCGTCGCAGATGGAAGACGTCGAGATCACGGTGATGCTGCCGCAGGGGTCGAACATCGAGTTCCATCCTGAGGCCGCAAGCTACCAGGCCATCACCGAGGCGACCGGCGTCATCGTCAACCTGCAGCCCATACCCAGTAGCGACTACGGCGCGAAGCTCAACACCCTGATCGCCACCAACGACGTGCCGGACGTGGCGCGGGTCGGGTACAACTCGTACTACGATTTCGCGGCCTCGGGGGTGTTCCTGGCGATCGACGACCTGGTGGCCGAGCACGCGCCGAACTTCGCGGCCGTGCGGGCCGTCAACCCCTGGATCGACCGGCTGCGCATCGAGGGTACGCTCTACGGCTTTCCCTGGGTCTCGCGCGACGACGTCACCAAGAGCCCGTTGCCGTTCATCCGCATGGACCTGCTGGAGGCACAGGGGCTCGCCGAGCCGTCGACGTTCGCCGAGCTGCGCGACACGCTGGCGGCCCTGAAGGGCGCCTACCCCGACACCGTCGGCTACATCACCCGCGGGCCGAACGCGCTGCGCAACATCCTGATGTACGCGATGGGCTCCGGCTGGAGCCTCTACTTCGACCCTGACGTGGATGGCGGACGATACGTGTATGGCCCCGCGACGGAGGCCTATCGTCGCAACCTGGAATACATGGCGGGGTTGTATCGTGATGGGTTGCTCGACCCGGACTACGCGGTGACCAACAGCCAAGGGTGGCAGGAGAAGGGCGGCAGCGGCAAGGGGTTGTTCGCCCACGACAACCCGATCTTCATGGACCGCATGAACCGAGCACTGCAGTCGACGATGCCGGACGCGCGTTTCGGCTTCATCAGCGTGCCGGCGGACGACCGCGGCAACCGGCGCTACGTGCTCTACGATGTTCATCCGAAGCAGATATGGGTCATCGGTGCCAACAACCCGCACGCGGTGCGCACCGTGCAGATGTTCAACTGGCTGTACAGCGACGAGGGCGCGGATACGCGAAGTCTCGGAATCGAAGGCGAACACTGGGAGGTGGTCGACGGCGAGAAGCGCATCAAGCAGAGCCTGATCGACGAATACCGTGAGCGCGGCGACCCCTACTCGCTGATACAGTCCGAAGTGGGCATCGCCTTCAGCAACTTCGTCCCCTACTACGACAACATGCTGCTGAAGATGACGCAGATCCCCCTGCTGCAGGAGTGGTGGTTCGAGAGGGTCGCAACCGACCCGGCCCGCGACTATCCGTTGATCGACCCGCCCCTGGGCGCCGACGAGCGGGAGCGGATCCGCGAGTTGCGCGGTACCCTGTCCACCCTGGAGCAGGAGTCCTTCGACAAGTTCGTCACCGGCGCACAGCCGATCTCGCAATTCGACGACGTGGCGGCGCAGATGCGCGCGGCCGGCTACGAGGAGCTGGAGCAGATCTACAACCGCGCCCACGCCGCACAGTAGCTGGACCCATCTTGTTGAGACGGCCCTCCGCGGCAGCCACACCGCTGCCGCGGGGGCATCACTCCTGCTTGCGCCACAGCGCCGGTGGCAATCCGTGACCGCCGATCTCCTGGTGGTCGGCGCCACACCCGCCGGCATCGGCGCGGCCGTGCGGGCGGCGCGTGAGGGGCTGACGGTGGTCGTCACCAACCGCACGGCTCACGTCGGAGGCATGCTGGCCTCGGGTTTGCAGGTCTACGACACCATCTACGAAGGCTATCGGGCACCGCTCTGGCAGGAGCTCACCGAGCGCCTGCAGGAGCACTACCGCTCGCGCTACGGGCCCGATTCGGAACAACTGCGAAAGTGCAGCTACCGCGACCCAACCCGCCACGGGTCGCGGCCCACCTTCGAGCCACATGTCGCCGAGGCCGCCTGCGCCGCCATGCTCGCCGGCGAGCGCCGCATCACCCTGCTGACGGGATGGATCCCGGTAGCGGTGGAGCGCACCGGTGCTCTGATCGCCGCCGTCGACCTGCGCCGCTACCGCGGCGACGACGGGCAGCGGATCGCGGCGGCCGCGTACGTCGACGCGACCTACGAGGGAGATCTGGCGGCGCTGGCCGGCGCGCCGTACCGCGTCGGGCGTGAGTCACGCGACGAGTACGGCGAGCCGCATGCCGGTCGCATCTTCACCCGCATCGATCCGGTTACGTACCCGAAGCAGGATCTCCTGCCGAGGATGAACCTGCACATGTTCAGCCGCACCTCCGGCGCCGTCTGGGCCGGCAGCACCGGCGAGGGAGACGGCGCGGTGATGGCGTACTGCACGCGCCTGGTACTGACCCGGGCAGCCGAGAATCGCATCCCCGTCGAGCCGCCGCAGGGCTATGCGCCAGACGAGTACCTGCCGCTGCTTCAGGATGAGGTGGCCAATCTGGGCGCGCGCACGCGGCTGGCGAGCTCCTGGTTGCTGACCGACCCGCATGCGATCCGTTTCGGCGCCGGCGGGATGCCGAACGGCAAGCGCAACTGGCTTGGCGGCAACCTGGTCGGCGGCAACCATCGCTACCCGGACGCCGACTGGCTCGAGCGCGAGCGGATCATCGCCGAGCACACCGACTTCGCCCTGGGGCTGCTGTACTTCCTGCAACACGACGAGCGGGTGCCGGAGGAGGTACGCCACGACGTCGGCGCTTGGGGCTTGCCGAAGGACGAGTTCACGGGCAACGGCGGCATTCCGCCGGAGATGTACGTACGCCAGGCGCGGCGCATCGTCGGCAGGGACGTATTCACCGAGCATGACGGCACCCTGGCGCCGGGCATCGGCAGGTCGCCGGTCAAGTCCGATTCGATCGGCATCACCGACTGGCCGATGGACTCGCACGACTGCCACGCCGAGCGCATGCCCGGCAGCATGAACGAAGGCGAGTTCATGCTCACCGAGAAGACCCGCCCGGCACAGGTCGCCTTCCGCACCATCCTGCCCGTGGGGCTGGACAACCTGCTGGTGGCCTGGTGCATCTCGGCGACACACGTAGGCTGGGGGACGATCCGCCTGGAGCCGACCATGATGCCGGTCGGCGAGGCCGCCGGCTGGGCGGCCGTGCTGGCGGCGCGTCGCGGGGTGGCGCCGGCCGCGGTCGAACCGGACGATCTGGTGCGCACCCTGGTCGAGCACCGCATCATGGTCAGCTTCTTCAACGAGTTCGACATGGCGAGCGATTCGCCGTGGGTGCCGGCCGTGCAGTTCTTTGGCACCCGCGGCTTCTTCGCAAGCTACGACGCCCGCCCGGCCGACCCGCTCGGCCGGCGTACGGCGTCCGTGTGGGCGGCGGCGGCCGCGCAGATGATGGCTGGTGAGCTGGACCCGCCGGCTACCGCGCGGAGGATCGCGGCGTTCGCCGGCGCGGAGGAAGGCAACGCCACGCGGGCGGACCTGCTGGAACTGGTGGCCGGCGAGTTGCGCCGGCGCGGTCTGGCCCCGCCCGGAGAATTGGCCGGCGCGGGCGACACGGCGATCACCCGCGCGGACGCGGCGTTGCTGCTCTATGGGCTCACCGCCCGGTGAGCAGCGCCGTCACGAGAAGGTCGCCGAAACGGAGCTGCCGTACCGACGAGTCTTGATACCCGCTCAGATCACAGCAAGCGTTCGGTTCCGGCGTCGATCCGGTCGGGGTCCAGATCCGTGCCCAGGCCGGCCGCGTCGCCCAGGGTCACCGCCCCGTCCCGCACGCACATCGGCGTGCTGACCAGGCCGCCGGCGGTGCGCGCCCGTTCGCCGCGCTCGCCCGGCACCCAGAGCAGGAACATGGCGTTGCGCAGGGCGCCCATGAGGCCCGCCGCGGCGAAACCGCCGTTGCCGTCGTCGGGGTCGATCTCGCAGTTGACGCCGAATGCCTCGGCGGCGCGGGCGATCTTCAGCGCCTCGGTGATGCCGCCGGCGTCCGGGATGCGCACCCGGATCAGGTCGGACGACTGCCGGGACAGGTGCGCCGCGGCCTGGCGGGCCGCATCCGCGCCGCCCACGGTCGCCAGCACGGGCGTGTCCAGGTCGGCGGCCAGCCGCCCCAGCGCTTCGCCGTCGGCGCCCGGCAGCGGATCCTCGAACCAAGTGTAGCGCGCCTCGTCGAGCGCGCGGCCGATCGCCAGCGCCTCCAGGTGGCCCCCGGCGGGAACGCCTCCATACAGCAGAGGGAAGTCTTCCGGCACCCCATCCCTGACCGCGCTGACCGCATCCAGCACGCGCTTCCGCTCCGCCGCCGGCGCCTTCGCGCCGATCGCAGTCGCGATGCCCGCGACCCGATAGCCGCGGTAGCCGTCACGGACGGCGCCGGCCGCCTCGGCCGCGGCGGCTTCCGAGTCGCAGGCGGCCTCGCCCGAAAGAAACGCCGGGATCTCCGTACGGAAGCCGCCGATCGCCCGGTAGAGGGGCAGCCGCAGCGCCGTGGACCAGAGGTCCCAGAGGGCGATGTCCACGCCGGCCAGACCCGCCGGGTCGCTCCCGGCCGCGGCGGCGCGGAGATCACGCCAGAGGCGCTCCCGGTCGGCGAGCGGTCGCCCGACGAGAGCCACGCGCATCCGCTCGACGGTCGCCGCCGGCGGCAGCCGGTCGGCACAGATCAGTGCCACTCCCGAGACCTCCTCGCCTGCCCCCTCGGCGAAGATGCGCACGACGCCCACCGGCGCGTGCACCTGCAGCCGCGTGATCTTCAATTCCGCCAACACGCTTCCATCCGCCGCCATCACAGCCCCTCCAGCGCTTCCGACTCGACCCGGTCCCAGTCCGGCTCCGGCACCGGCAGGTCGCCGCACTGGATTCGCATGTGCCCGTCATCGATCACCTTGATTCCCTGGAACGTGAGGGTCGCCGGGTCCTGAGGCGGCGGCAGCGGACCCTCCGAGCCGTATTCGTAGAGCGGGTCGTTATGGATCGCCAGCACCACGTGCGAATTGCCGCCGTGCACGTCCAGGCCGAAGGTCTCGGCGAGCTGGGCCAGCTTCATCTGGCCGGTGATGCCGATCGCGCGCTGGCGGACGATGTCCGTGGCCTGCATGGCGATGAAGGGCGACGCGTTGAACGGCTGCCCGGCCAGCGATCCGATCCACTCCATGGCCATCACCGGCAGATCCAGTGCCGCGCACAGCTTCCTGAGCCCCATGAGGTCGAAGTCCTGCAGCGGCTCCTCGATCCAGGCGTAGCCCAGGCGCTCCATCTCACGGCCGATCCTGATCGCCTCGTCGCAGGTGTAGTGCTCGACCGCGTCGTGGATGAGGATGAAGTCGTCGCCCATCGCCGCCCGTAGCGCCCGGAACAGCTCGGTGTTGCCGGCGACTCCGCGGTAGGAGTGGTCCTTGCCGCCCTTGAACCCCTGCTCGCGCGCCTTCACGGCATCGGCGACGTAGTCGTCGACGGTCCGCCCGCCGATGTTCCGGTAGGCCGGGATCGAGTCGCGGGCGCCGCCGAGCAGCCGGTAGAGCGGCAGGCGGGCATGGCGGCTGGCCAGGTCCCAGAGCATCTCGTCCACGGTCTGGATGAGGCCGCGGCCGGTGTACATGAAACGCTGCGTGTACCAGAGGCGCTGCCAGATGCGCTCGCGGTCGAACGCGTCCATGCCGGTGAGCAGGTGGGCGATCTTCACCTGGAACTCCCTCGCCTGCCATGCCAGCTCGCTGGCGCTGAAGCCGCTGGCTAGGGTCGTGTGCGCGTCCAGGTCGCCGTCGGTGACCAGGCGCAGGATCAGGTCGTAGGCCGGCGCCTGCTCCCGATACTCGGAAATCTCGGTGTCGGAGCCGATCCCCTCGCCGTGGGTGAACAGGCCGGACAGCCCCGGCGGCACCAGTTCCATGCCGCCGCGGCCGACGGCGGCCCGTTCCCGTACGCCTGTGGCGACGACGTAGAGCTTGACTTCCTTGATCAACAACGCGGCGTCCTCCTCCACCGTCACCGTGCGTGGTGGGGTGCGGCGTGTCAAAGCGCGCAGGCGAGGCTGCGGGCCCGTTCCGCCGCGGCGCGCGCGCGGGTATGCTCCGCGCCATGCACGCGATCGAATACGAACGCCGCAGGCTGGGGAAGACCGGCCTGCAGGTGCCGGTGCTCGGCATCGGCGGTGCCCAGCTCGGCCGCCGCGGAGGCACGCACGACGAGAAGCTGGGCGTGGACACGACGCTGGCCGCGCTGGAGGCCGGCATCGACCTGATCGACACGTCGGCCGCCTACATCGGCGGCGAGAGCGAGCGCTATATCGGCATCGCGCTGCAGGAGTGGTACCGCCGCGGAAACCGGCGTGAGGACCTGATCATCGAGAGCAAGGCCGGGTCGCGGCAGCGGCCGCACGACTATTCCTACGACGCGATCATGGCCAGCACCGAGCTCAGCCTGCGCGCCCTGCAGACCGACTACCTGGACGTGATGCTCGTGCACGACCCGGCGGAGATCGAGCCGGTGCTCGCGCCGCACGCGGCCCGCGACGCGCTGCTGGACCTGAAGAAGCAGGGCGTGATCCGCCACCTCGGCCTGGGCTGCCGGCCGCACGCGCACCACCAGGCCTGCATCGCCACCGGGGACTTCGAGGTGTCGCTGACCTTCCGCGACCACAACCTGATCGAGCGCTCGGCGCTGGCCGGCGTGGTGGAGCCCGCCGTGGCGGCCGACGTGGGCCTGTTCAACGCGTCGATCATGCTGAGCGGCCTGCTCGGCGGCGACGATCCCGTCCGGGTGGCGGCGAGCGCTGCGGGCGTCTCGCCGGAGCGGGTGGAGATGACCGAGGAGCTGCGGCGCGCCAAGCGGGTGTACGACTGGTGCGCCGAGCGCGACCTGGATCTGCACGTCGTCAACCTGCACTATTGCCTGCGCGAGACTCGCTTTGCGTCGATTCTGCTGGGGTTCTCCACGCCGGAGCGGGTCGCCCAGAACGTCGCCGCTTACCAGCATGACGTCGATCCGGCGGTGTGGGACGAGCTCGACCGCGACTTCGCGGACTTCGCGTGAGGAGGGTGAGCGAGAGATGACACGGGAGAAACTGCGGGTCGCGGTCGTCGGCGGCTGCGGCGACTGGGGCCGCCGCTACACCTACGCGTACGCCCGCCATCCGGAGGCGGAGCTGGTTGCCCTGGTCGACACCGCCCGCGCGCGCCGCGCGCGGTTCGCCGAGCACTACGGAATCCAGCGGCAGTTCGACACGGTCGAGGAGCTGCTGGCATGGGAGGTGCCGGACGTGGTCGCCAACATCCTGCCGGTGAACGCCGCCCGCGACGCCGTGATCGCCTGCGCGGAGGCGGGCGTCAAGGGTATCTCCTGCGAGAAGCCGATCGCCGCGAAGCTGGCCGACGCCGATGCCATGATCGCCGCCTGCGAGGAGCGCGGCGCGGCGTTCGCGTGCGGCACCGCCTGGTGGGAGGTGCACCAGGTGACCCGGATCGGCGCCTGGGTACGAGACGGCGCCATCGGCCGGCTCACCGGCGCTGCGATCGACGGCTTCCTTGCGGAGGGCAACCAGGTGTCCGGCCTTGGCTGCGTGATCCTCAACTTCCTGCGCTTCGCCACCGGCGACGAGGTGACGTGGGCGGAGGGCTGGACGCTGCCCGCGGAGGCGGCCGCCAGCGACGACGACTGTTCCGCGTACGGGACGCTGGGCATGACCGGCGGCTACGAGTGCATCGCCGCGCGCGAGGTACCGGCCGAGGGAGCCCACAAGGTGGCGCTGTTCGGCGAGAACGGCGCCGTGTACCTGGCAGGCGGCGACGGCACCGTGCTGATCAAGGGCACGGGCACCGGCGCGCGTCCGGTGCGGCCCGACTTCCTGGACGAGCCGACCGACGACGAGCGGCTCGGAGGCAAGTTCCTGGGCGTCGTCGACAGCCTGATGAACGCCGTCCGGGAGGGGCGGCCCGCGCCGTGCAGCGGCCACGACTACCGGCAGGTGCTGGAGATCGCCGCCGCCATCAAGCTGTCGGCGCGCGAGGGGCACCGGCGGGTGGCGCTGCCGCTGGCCGACCGGTCCGCCACCGTGATGCCGATGCCCTACCGCTGGCACGGCGGCGACGTCACCGGCTGGGAGGTGATCAACCGGGGCGAGCCCACCCCCGTCCACCCGGCAGACTGAGCCGGAGGCGGCTACTCGCTGACCAGGTGGACCATGCCCTGGAACTCCAGGACGGTGGTGCCGCCGTCCTCCCGGGCGAGCTCGATGCGGGAGTGGCCCTGGGCCGACGAGCGGCCCGGCTGGACCACGCCGTCGGTGAAGCAGCCGACCACCTCCCCCAGGAACAGGTCGTGCGACCCCAGGCTGACGACCTCGCGCACCTTGCACTCGTAGCTGATCGGGCACTCGGCGATGTGCGGGGACTTGATGCGCTTGCCGGGCAGCGGCGTCAGGCCGGTCTCCTTGAACTTGTCGACGACCGCGTCCTTGGCGCGCGACAGCCGGCCGCAGGCGGCCACCGCCTCGCGCAGCCGGTCCGTGGGCACGTTCAGCGCAAACTCGCGGGCGCGTCGCAGCAACTCGTGCGTGCCGCGCTTGTAGTAGTCGCCGGTGATCTCCTGCACGCTCACCGCCACCCCCAGGTAGAACGGCAGCCGGTTGAGCCACCCCCACCCGACCGCCGGCATGATGCTGGGGATGCCGGTCTCCTCGTCCTGGACGCTGATCAGCGCCGGGGTTACCGGCAGGAATCCGGGCGTGTCGAACTCCTGGCCCCGCGGCGGGACGGAGCGATCGTGGGGCGTGTAGACTTTGGCCATCGGGCGCTGACGATGGCGAAGCGGGTGCGTGCCGTCAACGACATGAAGCCAGGGAGAGGAGCCGATGACGAGTGACGGCGTGCTGAACATCGGCACCGACAGACAGCTCTTCGTCGATGCGTTCTGGATCGCCGCCGCGACCGGCGTTTCCCGAAAGCTGCATGCTCCGCGGAAGCGCGAGACCGTCCTCGAGCGGGACAGGCCGTGGGAGCACGACCACGTCTCCTACATGGGCACCATGCAGGACGGCGACAGGTTCCGGGCGTACTATCGTTGCGGAAAGATTGCGACGACGGAAGCGGTGACGGAGGTCACGGCGTACCAGGAGAGCGCCGACGGCATTCACTGGGAGAAGCCCAATCTCGGAATCCTGGAATACGAAGGTTCCAGTGACAACAACATCGTCTGGCTCGGACCGGGCGCCAACATGGCCCCGTTCCGGGACGACAATCCTGACGTTCCCGATGGCGAACGGTACAAGGCCGTGGTCCGTACGAAGGATCTCTGGGCGCTGGCCTCGGCTGACGGGTTGCGCTGGCGCCTGCTGCAGAACGATCCGATCTCCACCCACGGCCCGTTCGATTCCTTCAACGTCTCGTTCTGGGACCCCTGGCGCGAAGAGTACGTCGCCTATACCCGCGGCAAGGCCGGCACCGAGGGCAGCTTCGTCGGCCCGACCGGAGGCAAGGGCGGCGTGCGCTGGATCAGGAGAACCACCTCGAAAGACTTCCGAAGCTGGAGTCGGCCGGAGGACATCGATACCGGGGACACGCCCTTCGAACACCTATATACCAACGCATGCGTCGCCTACCGGCGCGCGCCGGGGACGTACCTCATGTTCCCTTCGAGATTCGTCCCGGAGAGGGAACCCAAGCCGGGCTGGCACGGAGGGTCGGGCGTGAGCGACATCGTGTTCATGTCCAGCCGCGACGGCATTCACTTCGACCGCAGCTTCATGGAAGCCCTGATCCGCCCCGGGCCGGACCAGGACAACTGGCATGAACGAGGGCTGTACATCGACCCCGGACTGATCGCGACGTCACCCACGGAGCTCTCGGTGTATGGCAGCGAGCACTGGCGCCTGCCGACCGTGCACATCGTCCGCTACACCTTCCGCACGGATGGCTTCGTGTCCCTGAACGCCGGCTACCCCGGGGGAGAGGTGCTGACCAGGCCGTTCGTCTTCGAGGGCCGCCAGATCGAGCTCAACTTTGCTACGTCGGCCGTGGGTTCGGTACGGGTGGAGATTCAGGACGACCGGGGCCGCGTCATCCCGGGGTTCAGCCTGGCGGACTGCCCGGAGACGTTCGGCGATCTCATCGACGGCGCGGTGACCTGGAAAGGCGGAGGAGACCTGAGCGGACTGGCCGGCAGACCCATCAGGTTGCGGTTCGCTCTCATGGATGCCGATGTCTACGCCTTCAAGTTCAACCGGTAACCGATGAAGAAGACGCTTATGCGCGGCCGCCTGCTGGTCTGGAGCGCCGCGGCGGAGCCCCGCACCGACGCCGCCCTGCTGGTGGAGGACGGCGCGATCACGGCGCTGGGCGAGGAGGCGCTACGCCAGGCCGACGGCGCCACCCGCCGGCTGGACTTCCCTGATCAGGTGATCGCGCCCGGGCTGATCGACAGCCACGTGCACCTGATGTGGAGCGGTGAGCCCGAGCGGAACGGGCTCAACCCCCTGTACGCGGCGATCGGCCAGCCGATTGCGACCCTCACCGTCCAGACCGTGACGAACCTGCGCGCGGCGCTGAGCCGCGGCATCACCACCGTGCGCGACTGCGGCGGCCTGACCGACGTGATCATCCCGGTCGCGCGGGCCGTCCGCGACGGACTGCTCATCGGACCGCGGATCGTCACCGGCGGGGGGCCGATCACCCCCCCCCGCGGGCCCCGCTCGGTTCTGCAGAA
>JAPOQV010000090.1 GCA_026710565.1 Spirochaetaceae bacterium
GGGCGGGGATCGGCAGGTATCTCGCACGCGAGCGCGCGGGCGGCACGTGACGTCCCTGCTGGCGGTCGGCATCGACGTGGGCGGCACCAAGATCGCCGCCGGCCTGGTGGACGACGCCGGCGCCATCCTGCGGCGCCACGTCACCACCGCGCACGCCGAGCGGCCGCCGGCGGAGGTCGTCGCCGCCATCGAGGAGAGCTGCGCCGCGCTGATGGAGCAGGCGCCGGAGGCACGGGTCGTCGGGGTCGGCGTGGGCTTCCCCGGCAACATCAACCAGCAGCGGGGCGAGGTCCTGGTGAGCTCCAACCTGCCGGCCTGGGACCACTACCCGCTGCGCGAGACGCTCGCCGGCCGCCTCCGCCTCCCCGTTGCGCTCGACAACGACGCCAACATGGCCGCCCTGGGCGAGCATCGCTACGGCGCCGGCCGCGGGGTCAGCCACCTGTGCTACGTCACCCTGAGCACCGGCTTGGGTCTGGGCGTCGTGGTGAACGGTGACGTCTATTCGGGAGCCCATGGCACCGCCGCCGAGCTCGGCCACCTCAGCGTCGACTGGGACGGCCCGCCGTGCACCTGCGGCAAGCGCGGATGCGTCATGGCGTACGCGAGCGGCATCGGCATCTCGCGCATGGCCTACGAGGCGGTCGACCGCGGCGACGCGCCGGTCCTCGCCACGCTGCTGCCTCCGGGCCGCCAGCGCATCGCGGCCGAGCCGGTGGCTGCCGCCGCCGCGCGCGGGGAGGCGGCCGCGGGCGAGATCCTGCAGCGGGCCGGCCGCTACGCCGGCCTGGCGCTCGCCGCGGCGGTCCAGATCCTGGACCCGGAGCTGCTGGTCATCGGCGGCGGACTCACCCGTCTCGGTGCGGTCCTGCTCGATCCGGCCCTCGCCACCATGCGGGAGCTGGTCCAGGAGCAGATGGTAGACTCGGTACGCGTGGAGGTGTCGCAGCTCGGCGAGGAGATCGGCGTCCTGGGTGCCGCCGCCCGGGCGTTCACGAACGTGAACCACGCTCGCTCCGGGCGTTGGCGTTAGCAGTTGGCCGTCGCAACCGGCAGCGTGGCGCCGGGAGCCAACGCGGCGGAGTCAGTGGCGGCGACCGCATCAATGCCGCGGTCTTTCGCTCCTGACTGTCGGCAAGATCGTGGCGGCTGGGGTATAGAGCGTCCGATGTGCGTTTGAGCGATCCGGCTCGACCTACTCACGGTCGGTAGGGTGAAAGGTCTGCACATTCCCGGGACAAGTCCGTGCTCTGCCACCGTTGACCGCTACTCTCCCGACCCGTACTCGGCATCTCCAAGGTCTCGTTCGATCTGCTCAAGCTCGTCAAGAACCATGCGACACAGATGTTCGAAGTGTGCCGTATAGGTCCCATGGTCTCGAATGGCATCTCTTGAGAGTTGATCCGATTCTTTGCCGCCGACGTGCGCGTCTACCTTTGAGCGTATCGTTTGGACCGCGCGTAATCCCGCAACCTGCCGACTTGGGCCGCTTCGCGCGTCGGACGACAGAACTCGCTGAAGCAGCGCAAGACTCCGTTCTTCCATGGACCACTCGATCCCCTTCTCGCTCAGACGCGCGCGAATCGCTCTCAGCTCGAACCCCTCGATGACGAGTTTGGCGAGGTTTGAGAACGCCCGCGCCCACTCATCGCGGCTAGTCGTGCGTGGTGTGGTCGCATGGGTGATCGCTGCGTCGTCACGCAATGTCCACCAAAAAACCTTCTTTTCCCTCCATTTGTCCAACAGCATCTTGATCCGACGCAAAGGATTGGCTAGCTCTACCCACTCGCCTTTGAAGTCGTTGATGTAAGCTCGTTTCGAGATTCCGGCCTTGGGCTCCTCGTTGAAGCTCTTCCAATACAACTGTTCTTCATAGGGGAGCCGCCTCAGGTCGCAGATATACGCGTGTACTTGCTCAGCATCATTGACATCATAACGACGCAGCTCCCATGCACTGCGACAGCGAATGACGCGGTCATCGACGACGTATTTGTCCGTGTCCGACTTGTACTTCAGCAGTACATCCGGCCGAAAGAATGCGGGGGAGAGCTCGAAGGGAAGCGAGTTGCCCTCGGCTCGAAAGTAGTTGGTAGTCGCTTGTGGATCGGTGGAGATGTTTGTGACGCACTTATTGCGCCAATCCGATGCTATCAATTCCACGTACTGCGGGGAACAAGCGGCGACGTGACCCCCCTTTATTGCGGCAAATAGCTCGGTTGTCGTCTTCCTTGGTAAGATGATCTGAACCCCATTCGTGTAAGCTGCGCGTTTCCCGTCGACCTTCTGACGGTAGAAGAGGTTTCGTTCTCGGACGAGGTCTTCCGGCGTATCGGACCACGCGGTGAAGGCGGATCGATTCAATAGTGTAAAGTCGAACATCTGCACGAGAACCGACGAGTTGGCCGCAAGATACTCCTCCAGCGGATCGCGCTTGAAGGTGACGAGAGAAATCTCTTGAGGAGTACTCTTGGTCGTAAGTGACACGACGTGTTCCAAATCGCCATGCTTGTCGAATCGGCAGTAGGCATCATGCTCCCGCAAGAAGTGGATCTCCGTGATGTGAGCGTACTCCTGGGAAACTTCGTAGTACAGTCGTTCTCGATCGACGGACTCTGGAATGGCGCGGGCGAAGAGCAGCTGTCGGCTGCCCTTGAGCGTCTTGCTTCCCGAGATCGCTTCGGATCGCTCGATCCATACGTCATCGCGGCCGCCGCCCCAGCAATAGCCAGCGACAGCGTGGTGGGGATCGCTCGAGCAATCGAAGAGCTCGTCCACATCGAGCGCGTTGAGCGCATCCTCGGGTACTACGACGGTATGGACATACGTATAGTCGCCTGACGCGTAGATGATTAGTTCATCTGCCAGCGCGTTGCGCCGCAAGAGGTCGAGGTGTGCACCGGCCTTGATCCAGTCGGCGTACGTATCGATGTCGGGGGGCATGGTGTCGATCTGGGCTACAGTCTCGACGAGTTGCCTGTGTTGGTAGGTTAGCAATTTGGGTGTCGCTCCAGTTGGTTCGAGAATGCACTCGGAGACAGCTTGGGTCAAATGATCGAGCTAGCGTCAGCCGACACCAATCGGACGGCGAGTAGCTGGGCGCAATCTCGGATCGGTTGGGCCGCAGCAGACTGAGGAGCATGGGCTCGGACCGTCGTAGGACAGGTGGCGAAGAACGGCAGATGGTGCGTCGGGCCCATCCGAGAGCGGAAAGGAGAAGCGTGAATGTGTGGAGCGGTAGGGCGCTAGCCCAAATCAGGGTCGAGGGTGCGTCGAGTGTAGGTGCGGCAGGCGCGCACGCATGATGCCATACGCTAACGGGAGCGGCATCTCGCGTATGACCTACAAGGCGATCAAGTCGCGTACTGGACGTCTTGGTGACGATTCATCGAGCAGGATTCGCATGCACGTCCAGAGCTTCCCGTGCCATCTCCAGCGCGGCGATCGCCTTGGCGCGATCGACAGCCGGGAAGTCGATCAGGAACTGATCAAGGGTGTCTCCTGCTTCCAGATAGTCGAAGAGGTTCTTCACCGGGACGCGCGTGGCAGCGAGTACGGGCACTCCGCCCTGGATCCTGGGATTCCTGTGTACGACTGGTTCTTCCATCGCATCCTTCGGTCGCCCGCGATGGCGGGTCCGAACCGATCATATCACTTCGCGTGAGCGAGGCAGCTTGACGTTCTTCGTCGGCCGGTGGACCCACGTACGATGCCGCGACACATTGTGGTCCGGTATGCTAGGCGCACGCAACCGTAGCCGGCAGGAGACTCGTTCCGCATGCGTAGCGTAGAGACCGTCACCTCGATCGGGCGCAGGCTCCGCTACGCCCAGATCGGCGGGGGCCGCGACTCGTTCATCGGCGCCATCCATCGCCGTGCGGCGGCGCTGGACGGGTTCGTGGAGCTGACGGCCGGCGCGCTGTCGAGCACCGGCGACAAGGCGCTCGCCTCGGCGCGGGACCTGCTGCTGCCGCTCGAGCGCTCCTACGCGAGCTGGCAGGAACTGGTCGAGGGCGAGCGCGCCCAGCCGGGGGAGGAGCGGATCGACTTCGTGTCGATCGTCACGCCCAATCACGCGCACTTCGAGCCGGCCCTGGCCTGTGTCGAGGCGGGCTTCCACGTCGTCATCGACAAGCCGATGGTGCACGACAGTACGCAGGCCGAGCGGCTGGCCCGCGCCGTGGCCGAGCACGGCACCGTGTTCGCCGTGACCTACAACTACACCGGCTACCCGATGGTCAAGGAGGCCCGCGACCAAGTCGCGCAGGGGCGCATCGGGACGATCCGCCGGGTCGTGGTCGAGTACGCGCAGGGCTGGCTGTCGCAGCCGATCGATGCCGAGGGCCACAAGCAGGCCGAGTGGCGGACCGATCCCGCCCGCGCGGGAATCGCCGGCGCCTTGGGCGACATCGGCACGCACTGCGAGAACCTGGTCAGCTACGTCAACGGGCTGGAGATACGGGAGTTGAGCGCCGACCTGGCGACTTTCGTGCCGGGGCGCCGGCTGGATGACGACGTCAGCGTGCTGCTGCGGTTCGCGTCCGGCGACGGGAGCTCCGCCGGCGAGGACCCGCGCGGTGTGCTCTGGGTGTCGCAGGTGGCCGCCGGCGCGAAGAACCGCCTCACCCTGCGGGTCTACGGCACCGACGGCGGGCTGCTGTGGGATCAGGAGGATCCCGACCGCTTGGTGTTCCTGGACCCCGGCGGCGACGCCACCATCGCCCGTGCCGGCGATCCCGGCCTGTGCGCGGCGGCCGCGCGCGCCACCCACCTGTTCCCCGGGGCGCCGGAAGGGGTGCTGGGCGCGGTCGCGAACGTCTACGCCAACGCGGCCGACACCATGCGCGCCCGGCTGGCGGGGCGCGAGCCGACCGAGCTGGAGCTGGACTTCCCGGGCGTGGCCGACGGCGCCCGTGGGGTTCGGTTCATGGAGCGGGTGGTCGAGAACGCCGCCGGCACCGCCAAGTGGTCGCCGTTTTGATACGAATTCCGTCCGTGGGCCGTTTGCCTTCGCAAGGAAAAGAAAGTACGGCATCCTTTGTTTCTTCCAGGAAGAGGTGTCGGGAAATAAAGCCATGCTCGCCAAGCTGACGTCCAAGAATCAGCTCACGCTGCCGAAGGCTCTCCTTGGAGAGTTCCCGGCCTGCGAGTATTTCGACGTGACCAAGGAGAATGGACGCATCGTGCTGACTCCGGTGCGGCTCACTCGCGCCGACGCGGTCCGCGCCAAGTTGGCCGCGCTCGGCATATCGGAAGCCGATGTGCAAGAAGCCGTGAAGTGGGCGCGACGCGCTCCGTAAGTCGGGCGCGGCTGGTTCTCGCATCGATTGCCATGCGGGCTCGCGTGGGCGGCGACCGACCACGATCCTGAACGACGCGCCGTCGCGCCGTCGCGGGATAGCCTTGCCGCTGAAGCGGCAATCCGACAGACTCCGTAGCGTGCGGAGCTCGTAGCTGATGGCCGGATAGCCGATGGGTCGGTTCCTCGCGCGGCGCTTCGCGACGATGGTGCTGCTGGTGCTCGGCATCTCGGTGGTGTCGTTCGTCATCATCGAGCTGCCGCGCGGGGACTTCGTCAGCTACCACGTGCTCACGCTCAAGGCGGCCGGCTTCGAGATGGCGCCGGAGCAGGTCAGCAACCTGCGCGCCCAGTTCGGCATGGACAAGCCGTGGTACCACCGGTACGTCCGCTGGATCGGCGGCATCGTGCTGCGCGGCGACTTCGGCTGGTCCTTCATCAACAACCAGCCGGTCTCGGAGCTCATCTGGGGCCGTGTGGGGCTCACCGCGCTGATCGCGGCGCTGTCGGTCACCTTCACGCTCGTGATCGGGGTCGTGATCGGCATCTACAGCGCCGTCCACCACTACTCCGTCTCCGACTACCTGTTCACGGCGCTGGGCTTCCTGGGACTGTCGATCCCGAACTTCCTGCTGGCCCTGGTGTTGATGTGGCTGGGCTGGTCCTGGTTCGGCATCACCATGGGCGGCCTGTTCTCCCGCGAGTTCCTGTACGCCGCCTGGAGCTGGGCCAGACTGTGGGACCTGCTCACGCACCTCTGGGTGCCGGTCGTCGTCCTGGGGACCGCCGGAACCGCAGGCACCATGCGGGTCATGCGCGCCACCACCCTCGACGAGTTGGGCAAGCAGTACGTGGTGACCGCCCGCGCCAAGGGCGCGCCGGGCATGCGCGTGATCACCCGCCACGTCTTCAAGGTGGCCATCAACCCCATCCTGTCGACCATCGGCTGGCTGCTGCCGGCGATCTTCTCCGGCGAGGCGATCGTCGCCATCGTGCTCAACCTGCCCACCGTCGGCCCGCTGCTGTTCATCGCCCTGACCACGCAGGACATGTTCCTGGCAGCCAGCCTCGTGTTCATCCTCAGCGTGCTGACCGTCGTCGGCACCCTGTTGTCCGACATCATCCTGGCGGCGGTGGACCACAGGATCCGCTACGACTGATGGCCGAAGCGGCGCTGGCCCCGATCGGACGCTCGCACGGGCAGCTCATGTGGCTGAAGTTCAAGGAGCACCGCGTCGCGCTGGTCTCGCTGTGGCTGCTGGCCGTGCTCTACTTCGTCGCCATCTTCGCCGAGTTCTTCGCACCGTACGATCCGCGGGTCATCAGCACCAGCGTCAAGGTCAACAGCCCGCCGGAGCTCATCCGCTTCTTCGATCAGGGCCGCTTCCAGCTCCGCCCCTTCGTCTACCACAAGTTCACCGAGGGCTACGACATGGACACCGGGGCGCTGGTGTACCGGGACGATCGCAGCCACAAGAAAGAGATGCGCTTCTTCGTGCAGGGCGCGGAGTACAAGCTCTGGGGCCTGTTCCGGTCCCGGCTGCACTTCTTCGGCACCGACGACCCGGAGCCGATCAACCTGTTCGGCACCGACGACATCGGCCGCGACCTGCTGTCGCGGACGATCTACGGCGGCCGCCTGTCCATGTCGGTGGGGATGATCGGCGTGCTGGCCAGCCTGGTGCTGGGGACGCTGCTGGGCGGCATCTCCGGCTACTTCGGCGGCGCCGTGGACAACGTCATCCAGCGGATCATCGAGCTGCTGCGCAGCATCCCGCACATCCCGCTGTGGCTGGCGCTCTCGGCCGCCATCCCCAAGGAGTGGAGCGCCGTGCAGCGCTACTTCTCCATCGTCGTGATCCTGTCGCTGATCGGATGGACGGACCTGGCGCGCGTGGTGCGCGGCAAGTTCCTGGCGCTGCGCGAGGAGGAGTACGTGATGGCATCACGGGCGCTGGGGGCCGGCGGCGGCTGGGTGATCACCCGCCACCTGATCCCGAACTTCATCGGCTACCTGATCGTCTCCCTGAGCCTGGGGGTGCCGGGCATGATCATCGGCGAGACGGCGCTGAGCTTCCTGGGCCTGGGGCTGCTGCCGCCGGCGATAAGCTGGGGGGTGCTCCTCAAGGAGGCCGAGACGTTCATGGCCATCGCCTTTCACCCCTGGTTCTTCATTCCGGCGATACTGGTCATCATCGTGGTGCTGGCATTCAACTTCGTGGGAGACGGGCTGCGCGACGCGGCCGATCCATTCGAGAAGTGAGCGAATTGACGACTCAGGAATCAACAACTGAGGAGGTACGCTGACAGGAGGCCGCAGGAGCTACCGGCGCGTAGTCGAGCGCCTCGCGACTCAATCAAGGAGAGACGTTATGAGAAAGTACCTGTTCGTGGCGCTGGCGTTGCTGCTGAGCGCCGGGATGTTGTCCGCCCAGTTCCAGGAGGCGCCGGTGCTGGCCCGCGCGGCCGCGGCCGGTGAGATCCCGCCCCTGGCGGAGCGGCTGCCGCCGGAACCGCTGGTGGTTCCGATGGGACCCCCGGACTTCCAGATCGGTCAGTACAAGGATGGCAGCGCCATCGAGACGAACTTCATGGGCCAGGGCTTCTGGTGGCCGGCGGTGCAATTCGCGATCGAGGGCATTGTCCGCGCTGACACCGAGAGCAAGATCCATCCCAATCTGGCCCGCTCCTGGGAGTGGAACGAGGACAAGAGCTCGCTGACGCTGCACTTCGTCAAGGGCATCAAGTGGTCGGATGGCGGAGCCGAGTTCACCACCGAGGATCTGCGCTTCACCTACGAGGACGTGGTGCTGAACACCGACCTCACGCCGACCCCGAACGGCAAGTTCCTGGTGAACGGAGAGCCGTGGCAGATGCACGTGATCGACGACCACACGCTGCGGCTGGACTTCGGCGCGCCGAACCCGCTGGCCCTGCTCTTCCTGTCCCAGCTCGCCCAGGTCGGTCACCAGGGCGGTGACTCCATCTACCTGCCGGCGCACCACTACAAGCAGTTCCACATCGACTACAACGAGGACGCCGACACGGTCGCCAAGGACAACGGCTCCTCCGACTGGAAGGAGCACTTCAGCAAGCAGCGGCAGCGCTATTGGCTGGGGCAGCACTACCCGGAGGTGCCGACGGTGGCGGCGTGGATGCCGGTCGAGGCATCGCCGCAGCTCGTGCGCTGGGAGCGCAACCCCTACTACTGGAAGGTCGACGAGGAGGGCAAGCAGCTCCCCTACATCGACGCCATGAACGCGGAGTTCATGACCAACGGCGGCGAGACCTGGCGCGCGCGCGACATCGCAGGCGAGCTGTTCGTCGGCGGCTGGTATCCGTTCACGGAGCGGCCGCAGTTCGGCGACATCTCGCGCGTGGGTCTGGAGCAGCGCAACATCCCGCGCAATCTCGGCGGCACGGAGATGGTCATCCACCTGAACCTGACGGTGGACGACCCGGTCAAGCGTGAGATCTTCCGGGACACCCGCTTCCGCCGCGCGCTGTCCAAGGGGATCAACCGCCAGCCGATCCTGGACATCGTATTCGGTCCCCAGGGCGTGGCCGGCATGGGCTACCTGCACGCGCTGCCGTGGCGCGACGCGGAGGTGGAAGCGGCCGAGGCCGACGTGCTGGCCTACGACGTCGACGAGGCCAACCGGCTGCTCGACGACATGGGCCTGACCGACCGCGACTCGGACGGGTTCCGCCTGATGCCGGACGGCAAGCGGCTGACCATCAACTTCACGATGGACACCATCGTCGAGAACCAGTGGCGCTCTTCGGACCAGACGCAGATCATCGCCCAGCAGTGGAAGGAGATCGGCGTCGAGCTGAACTTCAACCTGGTCGAGCGCAGCCTGCTCACGGAAATGGCGGCCGGCAACGAGCACGAAGGCACGATGTGGGCCATGACCATCCCCTACCTGCAGTACCTGCTCAGCCCGCGGCAGTTCATCCAGGTGAGCTGGTGGGCGCCGCTGTGGGATCAGTGGTACGCGACGCAGGGGGCATCAGGCGAGGAGCCTCCGCCCGAGTTCAAGGAATACCTGGACCTGGCCATCGGCTGGGCCGCGGAGACCGACGAGGACAAGGCGCAGCAGATGGCGCGTGACGCCAACATCATGGCGTACGAGAAGGCGCTGTGGCTGGGCGTCGGCGCAGGCGCGCAGCAGTTCACGTTCATCAGGGACACGCTGGTCAACATGCCGCTGGGTCACTTCCAACCCGACTCGTGGGTGGCCTGGAAGTACTTTCCGGAAGGCTGGTGGCTGGAATAGGGGCCACTCGGATAGACCCGCCTCGGCCAAGCCGAGGAGCTTGCGGGCGCGTGGACGCTTCGGCGTGCACGCGCCCTTCTCTCTTTCCGGGGCGTGTTTCCGGCGTCAGAAATGCCGGGCGTCATAGATGACGCACGTGGGGCAGAAGCTCCGTGCCTCCAACTGGCATCTCGCATACGTTCGGGGACCACCAGTGATGACTTCCGAGGGAATAGCCGGCCGTACCGGCGGCTCGTCTCCCACGTCTACTGCCCACAGCGCACGCCGGATACCGGACAGGTCCTCGGGCTCGGTGATCTCCTCGTGGCGCAGGAACTCGGCCCACGCGCCGTCGGACGTGTCACTGAAGTAGTGAGCGGGCCCTTCGCCCTGCGCGTGCCAGCGCCCGGCTGGTTGCGAACGACTCTCCCACAGAAACGGATAGCGGGGATCGGTGTGGCGGAACGCGATCACGTTGCCGGCGAGGAGACCAGGGCGGCGGCAAGGTCGCGCACCCGCTGCGGGCCGGGGTCCTCGGGGTGCCACGTGCCATCCAGGAGCTGGGCAGGTGAGCGGCTGCCGAGCAGTTTCCGCGGACGCTGGAACCACCGGCGGACGCCGAAGTCATTGTAGGCCCCCGCAAGGTCGCCGATGACCAGTGCCAGGAAGTGGAGGCGAGCCGCGATCCCGTCGGGAGTCGCGCGGCTCCCCGACAGGTAGCGGCGGACGCTGGACGAGGAGATTCCAAGAAGCGAGGCGAGCACCTCGCCGCCCAGTACCCGGTTGAGCCCGGCCCATTCACGGGACGGGGTCGGCGACGCATCAAGCGCCATGCTCCAGAGCATATCCAATCGCCGGCACGGGCCGTCAACCGATTGCCCGAGGTGCAGACTCCGCGTGATAGCCTGCGGGGAGCATGTAACCCCGATGGAATGGCTTCGGAGGTCCGGATCGAGAGGCAGATCAGGCGGCGCACGCGTTCGTCTGGTGGCCGTGTGTGCGCTGTTCGCGGCCGTTCTGTGCCCGGGATGGGCTCGGGCGGAGAGCTCCGAGGCGATGAGAATCGGCCTGCTGCTCGACTTCTCCGGCGCTCCCGAGACGTCGGCGGACCGGAAACGCGCCTTCGACCTGGCCATCCGCCACCTGAACGACGGCGGGGGTGTGTTGGGCCGGCCCGTGCAGGGGGTGACGGGCGACGCCACCCGCCACCCGGAACCGGCAGTACGCGCGGCCCGGCACCTGGTGGAGCAGGAAGGAGTGCATGCCGTCATCGGCCCCAACGCCAGCGCCGCGGCGCTGCCGGTGGTGGAAGTCGTGACGGGGCCGGCCGGCATCCCCACCATCAGCCCGTCGGCGACCTCGCCTCGGCTGACAGATGCGGAAGACGACGATTTCTTCTTTCGCACGACCCTCGCCGACACGGCCCAGGGTCCCGTGCTTGCGCGGGTGACGCGGGAGCGCGGCTTCGACAACGTGGGTCTGATCTACCGCGACGACCCCTACGGACAAGGACTGGCGGGCATCTTCGCGGACGCATGGCACGGGACGCTGAGGGCTGTCCCGGTCGGAGATGACCAGCCGGCGTACCGTGCCGAGCTGCGGCGGAGCGCAGGCGCCGGCGCTCAGGCGCTCGTGGTCGTCACCTTCGAGGACCAGGCTCTGGCCGTCGTCCGGGAGGCTATCGACGAGGGCATCTACGAGCACTTCGTCTTCGCCGACGCCGCCAAGAGAGTGCGACTGGTCACGGAGATCGGAGGCGCCGCGCTGGGCGGCATGTACGGCACCGCCGGAGCGCCGACTCCCGACAGCGCCGCTGCCGCCGAGTGGGAGGAGTCGTTCGTGGCCGAGTACGGCGGGCCGCCTGCCTTCACCTACGTCAAGGAGACCTACGACGCGACGATAGCCGTGGCGCTCGCCGCGCAGGCCGCCGGGAGCCTGGACGGCGCCGCCATTCGGGACCATCTGCGGGAGATCGGCGGCCCGCCGGGGCAGGTCGTTCCGGGCACCCCCGGCGGCGTGGCCGAAGCCCTTCGCTTGCTGGCCGACGGGCGGCAGGTTGACTACGAGGGGGTCGCCACCACGCTGGATTGGGACGAGCACGGCGATCTGCGCGAAGGCTACATCGGGGTGTGGCGCTTCACGCGGGACGCAGGCATCGAGGAGGTCGAGACGGTCTTCGTCCGGGAGGTGGCCGGCCGCCGGGCCGACGCCGTACGCTAGCCCAAGTTTAACGGCAGTGGGGGTGATTTCTCGA
>JAPOQV010000091.1 GCA_026710565.1 Spirochaetaceae bacterium
CGGGGGGAGGCAGGGGGCGGATGGAGTGGTTTCCCCCCGCTGCTGGCGACAGACGGACGGATTCACAAGGGAGATTGCGACATGCGAACAGGAGCGATTTTCGCGAGAGGCAGTTGCCGGGCGCTGAAGTGGGTGGCGCTCGTGGGGATGGTGCTCGCGCTCGGGGTCGGCTCGGCCCTCGCGCAGACGCCACCGCCAGACGACTTTCGCGTGGGGCCGACTATCGTCGAGGGCACTCCGAATACAACCGACACGGGCGCCATGAAGTTGTCGTGGAAACGGTCAGCGAACAGCGCTACGCTTATCGGTTACCAGTGGCGCGCGGTGGGAGTCGACGCCGGGAACGGCGCTGGCGAGTGGTCGACTCAGGTGGGTCCCGCCATGGAGGAAGCTACGACACCGCTTCTGACCGCAGGCAGCAGATATACGTTTGAGTTGCGGGCGGTACACCAAGACGGTGACGATGCCGATACAGACCCCGAGTACAGCGAAGCCCGGGTTGCTACGGGAGTGGCAATTGGCATCCCCGCCAACGTTGCTGCGGTAACCGCCACGTCGGAGAACCAGCGAGTGGCGCTAACCTGGATGAATCCTCAGATCCTGCCGGCACAACCCGTCGCGGGGTTTAGCTACCGCTATGGCCACGACGAAGACGCAAGTGGCAGCATTGACAATGCCGAGGAGTGGCGGGACTGGGTCGAGGACTCTCAGACGTCAGTGTCGGTGCCTGATTTGGTAAACGGCGAGCAATACGTCTTTGAAGTCAAAGCCACAAACCCGGCTGGCGAGAGTGCAGTCGCGGCCAGCGCGACGGAAATACCGTCAACGATACCGAGCGAGCCGCAGCACTTGGAGTTGACTAGCACGGTGGCCGGACAGGTAGCTATTTCGTGGAATCGTCCTGCTAGCGACGGTGGAAATGCCATCAGCCGTTACGAGTACCGATATCAGAAAGAAGGCGACGCTGATTGGGCAACTTGGACGAGCACCCAATTGGAAACAGAAGTTACGGTGCCTCAGCTTATGCCTCGCCGGGACTACAACTTTCAGGTTGCGGCCGTCAATGAGAAGGGTCGTGGGGGCGAGGCAAGGGGCTCAATTGAGGTGATGGGGCCCGCCCAAGTTCCGAGTGCACCAGGGAAACCGACGGCGATGCGCGGGAACGGTATGGTGACGCTGACCTGGACCGAGCCGGTGAGTGACGGCGGTGAGGATATCACGAGTTACGAGTACGAGAGGAGCGACGATGTCGGCAATTGGCATCGTTTTCCAGCGCTGACGCTAACCCAACCGGTCTCTGGATTGCGCAACGGGCAGACCTACACATTCCGGGTGCGGGCGGTGAACGAAATCGGCGACGGTGAGGCGTCGATGGCTAGCGATCCGGTAGTGCCGGGCGCAACCGCCCCGGGTGCGCCACGGGACTTGGAGGCCAGGCCCTACACCGACGGCACGGGGCGGGTGCAACTACTGTGGCTTCCCCCGGTCGATGACGGGGGCGCTTCGATCACGAAGTACCAGTACCGGGTTAACGACAGGGATTGGCAGGATGATCCACTGCTGGCGACGAACGAGAATGGTATGCAAGTAGTTGTCGTAACTGGCCTGACGAACGGGACGACCTATACGTTCCGAGTGCGGGCGGTGAATAGCGTGGGGGGCGGTGCCGTTTCGAATGAAGTCACGGCCACCCCGACGGCCCCTCGGCCGGAGCACATTCCGGTCGAGGTCAAGAGCGTGACGTCGTCGACCACCAGCGTAGACGAGGCTGGAGGCTTGACAGTGACGGTCACCATGACCGTGCCTGCGGGTACGAAGGGGGCGGATGGCACGGTAGCGCCTATCGCGTCCAAGATGGTCTACGTGACATTCCCGGTCGATGATGACGCTATCCCGGCGCGAGACGCGGCGGAAACGGACGACACGACGCTACTCGGCACCACGTCGGCCGGCATGTACACTTGGACCAATATCGCGCGGAAGGAAGAAGACTCGGAGGTAGAGCGCACGTTCCGCGTGGCGATCGGCCAGGATCTCGACGCGGAGGACGAGAAGTTCCTGATCGAGGTTCGGATCGACGGCGATCCCCAGCGGTCGAAGAAGGTGATCACGATCAACGACGCTCAGGAGCAGAAGTTCGTGTTAAGCCTGGACTCCGAGGAAAAGGAGAAGAACACCATCAAGGAGGGCGGTTCTGGGACGCTGAAGCTGGAGGCCGACCCGGCCAAGACGGTCACTCTCCCCGACGTCAGCTTGGTGCTAAGCCCCGACGAGCCGACCAAGTACACGTTGAGCACTACGTCGGGGAATCTCGCTGCGGGGGGGGCCATCAGCAGTACGGTCAGCGCCAAGGCGGATGGAGATCGAGTCGAGGACACCGTCACAGTGATGGCGTACGCTGGGGGGACCCTCGGGAACGACGTGAAGCTCGCCGAACTGGAGATCTCCGTCACGGACGTCAACGAGCTGCCTGCCGTTGAGGCGACGATCGTCGACGACAAGGGCAAGGCCCTCGATCCGCAGCCTGAATCGGCCATGGAGGGTGAGACCGTCAAGGTCATGCTGACCGTGGTCGACAAGGACGGGAAGGCGATGAAGGCCGAGGAGAAGCTGACGGTTTCGCTGATGCCCAGCAGCGGCAGCTCGCAGGACTACCGGCTGTCCACGCACCCGATCGTCATCGAGAGCGGGAAGGAATCGAGCGCGTCGGTGGACCTGATGCTTGAGATGGACGACGACATCGGCATGGAGATGCTGGTGTTCGATGCTTCCGTGGCCGGCGACGCCAAGGTCGGAACGGAGACACGCGCCGTCAATGGCATCCTGTCGCTCGCTATCGAGGACGGGACGCAGAAGCTCGTCTGGCCGAAGTCGCAAAAGGAGGTTGAGGATGCCATCTATGCGGCCAAGGCAGCCGGAATGGGCGACGACACGTTCAGCCCGGGTGAGATGATCGAGATCATGGGCAGCGCCTTGTTCAGCTCGGCCGAGGGGGTCACCCTCAGCTATACGGCCGAGTCGGACATGAGCGCCGCAGCGTCCGCATCGGTCAACGGCGGTACGGTGATGGTGACGGCGGCTGGGGAAGGTATGGCCCACATCACCATTACGGCTCACGCGAGCATGCCGTCTGGCGTGAAGATCCTCGATCAGACCGACCCGCGGATGGCCAGCATCATGTTCCCGGTTGAGGTGGGCCTCGAAGCTCTCAGCATCGAGCTCTCGGGTCCCGAGGACATGAACCTCGCCGAGGGCATGTCGGCCATGGTGACGGCGACGGCCAACCGGGCGGTCACCGCCGACACCACGGTTATGCTTATGCGTGACCGAGCGATGAGCAGCGCCAACGACGATGACTTCACGGCGGACGCCATCGTGATCGAGGCCGGTCAGATGAGGGGCTCGACCATGGTGATGGCCGTCGAAGACAACATGATGGAGGACATGGAGGAGCTGGTGTTCTACGGTATGACGGAGAACAACGCGGGGCCGGTCAGCGGCAACGTCAAGTTCTACCTCTGGGATGCTGCGGTTCCGGCCCTGCCGGTCATCGCGCA
>JAPOQV010000092.1 GCA_026710565.1 Spirochaetaceae bacterium
CGGGGGGGCGGGGCCGCCGCCGCGGGCGCCGGCGGGCGGCGGGCCGCCGCCCCCCGGCGCGCCCCCCGGGGGGGGCGGGGCGGGGGCGCCGGCCCCCGGAGCCGGTCCAGCCGGTCGACCAGCGCGAAGCGGAGCGCGTCGGACAGGAACGGCGCCAGCACCACGATCTCGCCGGGAGCGACGCCCTCCTCGATCAGCCCGGCGATCCGCGCCGCCACCCAATCGAGCATCTCCGGGTAGTAGCGGTGGTGGGCGAAGCGCAGCACGCCGTCGTCGCCTACCGGGAACGGGTCGCCCCCCGCGCCATCGTGCGGCCGGCGGACCGCCGGTTGCAGGTGCCAGGCGAGCCGGCGCTCGAACGCCGAGAGCGAAGGGTCGGCCTCCGGGAGGCGGTCCATGCGCACCTCGGTGTCGCAGGCGTCGCGCAGGCGCAGTCCGTCCTCCGGGTCGGCGCCCAGGAAGCGCCGGTAGCCGGCGTCGTCGTCGCAGATCACCACCGCGGAGGCGAACTCGCCCAGCCACGACAGCAACAGGTCGTGCGCCACCGGGGTGTCCTCCTCGACGTTGTCGGCGATCAGGTGGCGATGCAGCCTGACCAGGTAGCGCCGCGCCGGCTGCACGGCCATGAGGTGGCGGGCGAACACCTCCATCTGCAGCGAGAAGTCCAGCAGCCCGTGCTCCAGGCAGAAGCGGCGAAAGGCGGTGGCGCAGGCCTGCACGTCGCGGTAGACGCGCTCCTGCACGGGGTCACTCCCGGAAGCGGCCCGCAGCCGATCGCCGATCGTGAGGTGGTCGAAGCCGACCACCGCCGACTTGTTGAGGTTGTCGAGCACCTGGCTGTAGATCCGGTTGCGGTCGATCGCCAGCGAGTCGAAGCAGCCGTCCCGCAACAGCGGCTGCATGACGCGCGCCATGTAGTACTGGGCGGTCTCCATGGTCAGGAAGACCGGCTCACGCTCGGGCTCGGCGAAGCCGGCCTCCTCGGCGACCAGCGGCCAGAACAGCTCCACCACCCGCTTCGCCAGCCCGCCGACCGTGGTCACGGCGACCGCCGCGCCGGCCGCCAGGGCCGGGTCGCGGAGCGCCTCCCGGTAGGGACGGACCAGGGTCCGCTGCGGCAGCAGCACCAGGATCGAGTCGGCGCGCACCCCGGCCTGAAGCAGGCGGCGCAGGCGATGCACGGCGGCGGTGGTCTTGCCGGCGCCTGCAGGGCCGGACACGAACAGGGTTCCGCGCAGCGCCGGATCGGCGACCTGCCGCTGCTGGCCGGTCAGCCGGATCGACGCCGGCCGCGTCTCGCCGGCGCGACGCGGCCCTTCCTGCACCGACATTCGCCAATGCTACTTCTCCGTCGGGCCGCCGCGCCAGCGGCACGGCCTAGTCGGAGCCGGCGAAGACGTCCTCGTCGGCCCTTCCGCTCCCAGTCCTACAGCGGTCTGAAGTCGTCAGCCGTCCGTCAGTGTACATCCCAGGCGTCCGGTCATGTCACAGCCGCGCACGTCCCGCAGGATCGCGTCGGTCAAATTGGTGTTGATCAGAATCGCGCCGTTGAGGTCGGCGTTACTCAGCATGGCGTTGCTCAGGTCCGCGCCGCTCAGGTTGGCGCCGACCAAGTTTGCGAAGCGCAGGGTGGAGTCGCTCAAATTCGCAGTGACTAGACTGGCAGAGACTAGCATGGCTCCGCTCAGGTCCGCGCCGCTCAAGTCTGCGCGGTTTAGGATCGCGAATAGCAGGGCGGTATCGTGCAGGATCGCGCTGCCTAAATTGGCATTGGCCAAGATAGCACCACTTAGGTTGGCGCCGCTCAGAACGGCGAACGGCAAGACGGCGCCGTTCAGGTTAGCCGCAATCAAGCTGACATCGTTTAGGTCGGCACTGCGCAGGATGGCGTCGCTCAGGTTGGCGTTGGTCATGTCGGCGTTGGCCAAGTTGGCGCCGCTCAGAACAGCGCGGTTCAGGTTGGCGTTGCGCAGATCGGTGCCGGCCAAGCTGGCGCTTCTCAGGTCGGCGTCGCTCAGATTGGCATTGATCAGGTATGCTCCGTTCAGGCTGGCGTCGCGCAAGTCGGCACCGAACAGAATGGCGTTGATCAGGTTGGCACCGTCCAAGGTGATTCCGCGCAGGTTGGTGCCGGTCAGATTGGCAGCGTTCAGGTTGGCGCGGCTTAGGTCGGCATCGGGCAGTTTGGCGCCGCTGTGATAGGATCGCCCGCTCAGATAAGTGTCGATCAGATCGTCAGCACTTGTCACGTAGCTGCTGATCAGAACGTGTGCGCTCAGGTCGGAGTTGGTCAGATCGGCGTCGGTTAGGTTGGCGTTCGTCAGATCGGCGCCGCGCAGGTTGGCACTGCCGAGATCGGCGCCCCTCAACTTTGCGCCCTTCAGATCGGCGTTGCGTAGATCAACAGCGTACAAGTGAGCACCGGTCAGGTCGGCACCGACGAGCGTGGCAGCGCTCAGATTGGCATCGAGCAGGTTGGCGTCGACCAGTATCGCAGCGTTTAGATCGGCTGCTGCCAGGTAGGCGCTGGTCAGATCAGCGCCGGTCAGATCCGCACCGCTCAGATTGGCAAACCGCAGATCAGCCTCGGTTAGGTCCGCTTCAGTCAAATCCGCGCCACTCAGGTTGGCGAATTGAATGTCGGCATCCGCCAGGATTGCATTGCTCAGATCGGCGTCGGTCAGGTCGACACCGAACAGGGTGGAACTCGCCAAGTTGGCACCAGCTAGCTCGGCACTCGTCAGATCGGCCCCGACGAGATGGGTAAACCTTAGATCGGCACCACGGCAGTTCGGCAGACAATCGGGCGGCTCGGCGGCAACGGCGACGGCCAGTAGCAGCACGGCCGCCACAGCCACGGTCGTCTTGGTCAGGGTCCCTGCGGTACCGCTCGCCCGCCTGATCGGCGATGTCATCATCGGCACACTCTACGTAAACAAGAAGACGCCGCGCTGCCGTAAGTCGATCCGTACGACGGTGGCCAAACGACCTCGGGCAGGGTGGTCAGATCTCCTCGGCGTCGCTGCTTGCTGTTGTTCGTCGTGAGCCACCTTCGCTTCCATACCTTCGCACCTTTGGGGTTTCCCCGCTTCTGCCCAGATGCCAAAATCAGGATGACCAGGTGACCAGGGCATCGTCCTCTATGTCGTAGATGATGCGGTAATCGCCGACGCGGATGCGATAGCGATCCGTCGTCCCTTGCAGCTTCTCGCTGCCCCTCGGGCGAGGGGTGTACGCGAGCGCCTCTACGCGCTGAGCGACGCTCCGCTGGATTCGTCATTCAAGCTTCGCGAACGAGCGCGCCGCCGATGGAGCGAACTCGACTTCGTAAGCACGCACGCCAGTGACGAATGCGGATGTGAGATTGCGCACAGGCCACGTCGCGTCGAGTGACACCGACCCAGCGCGAGACCTCAGAGGTGCAATTCCTTCTTCAGCATCGGCCACGGGACACGGCCCGGTTCCTCGCGAGCCTCGATGGCCGCCTCATTATCGAGCATGTCCTCAATACGCCGGAGCAACTCCAGGTCCTCCATCGGAACGATCGCGGCGACACTCTTCCCGCTCCGGTCGACTACGACGCGTTCGCCATCGTCGACGACTCGCTGCAGGGATCCGAGAAGTTCTTTCGGAACCTTGTCTGTCGTGACCCGTGTCATGCCGGCAACGCCTGCCTCATCCAACGTGAGGATACCACGATTGGCTTCGTATCGGTCGGGCCCCAGCAGAGATGATCAACACCGTCACCCCCGGCGTGATCCTCACGACCATCCACGGGCGCGCCAACAGGCCGGAGGCGCCTACTCGGAGCCGGCGAACACCGCGTCCCGGCCGAGCCCTTCCGGCCCCATGCCGAGGTAGCCGCCGTCGATCCGCAGGTCGGTCGCGGAGATGAACGACGCGTCGTCGCTGAGCAGGAACAGGACAGGCCCGGCGCACTCGATCGGCTCGCCGCAGCGCTCCAGCATGTGGTACTGACCCCACACGGGTTCCCACTTCTGACGCCCACCGCCGTCCAGATCCGCCGCCTTCAGCACCTCGCGGGTCCAGATCCAGCCGGGGCTGACGCTGTTGACGCGGATCCCGTACGGGGCCAGGTCCATCGCCATGCACTTGGTCAGGGTGTGCACGGCGCCCTTCGCCGCGTTGTACGTCCAGCGATCCGGCTGCGCGATCTGCGCGGAGATGCTCGACACGTTGACGAGGGCGCCGCCGCCGCTGTCGCGGATGGAGGCCGCCGCCGCGTCGGCCATCGTCGCGTAGGCGACCGGCCCCGCCTCCAGGCTGCGCAGCCATGCCTGCCGATCGGTGCCGAGCCCGGAGGCGATGAACGAGAACGCGTTGTTCACCAGGTGGTGCAGCCGGCCCCAGCGCCCGGCCGCCTCCTGCACGAGCCGCCGGCAGAAGGCCTCCTCGGCATGGTCGCCGCAACACGCCGCCACCTGGTGGCCCTGCCCGGTGAGGTCGCTCGCGGCCTGCTCGACCAGCTCGGGCTCGATCCCGGAGAAAGCCACCGCGGCACCCTCCGCGCAGAGCTGCTCGACGACGGCGCGGCCGATGCCGGCCGACCCGCCGGTCACGACCGCCACCTTGCCGGCGAAGCGCCCTGCGATCGCCTTTCGCTCTCTCACCTGTCCCCTCAGCCGGGGAAAGACGCAGTGGCCGCCCCGGTCCGCTCCGGTTCCATCTGGACGGTAACCCGGATGCGACCGTCGAGCGCGGCAAGAATCTTCATCAGCCGGTCAAGCGTGAACCGACCGAGACTCGCGTTGCGAATGCGCGAGAAGTCCGCCGCGGCGAAGCCGGTCAGTTCTTCCGCCTTACGCACCGTCAGCGCACGCTCATCGAGCACGTTGATGATCCGGGCCGCAACGATTGCCTTGGCCTGCTTCAAGTCAGCGTACGGATCGCCGAGGTCGCGAAACACGTTCCCACTGCCCTCGACCAGCTCGAACTCGTCGTCTCTCATGACAGTAACTCCCTCCTCAACCGCCGCAGCCGCGTCCGCACGAGATCGACTTCAGTACGCCTTCCTCGCCGCACGGACCCATCCAATCGGCCTCGTAACGGAGCTGATACGCGCATCATTGTCACATTTGACTACAAATTTCAACCCGAGCCTGCCCTCGTCGCTACGCGAAGCCCTACCACCATCCATGCGACGATCCTCTACAGGGAGTACGCGATGGATCTGCACGTCGACCTGCGCGGGCGCCGCGCCCTGGTCACCGGTGGCGCCACCGGCATCGGGCGCGCCATCAGCGAGGCGATCATGGACAACGGCGCCGCGGTCGCGATCGGCTACCGCTCCAGCGCAGACGCCGCAGCGGAGCTCACCGCGCGCGCCGCCGATGCGCCGGTTGCGACGATCCCCGCCGACCTCACCGCCCCCCAAC
>JAPOQV010000093.1 GCA_026710565.1 Spirochaetaceae bacterium
CGCCGAGGGCCCGCCACTCGGGAGCGGCGGGCGCCCGCGCGTCGAAGCGCATGCCGCCGTAGAAGCGGACACCTTCATCGGCGGCGTCGAGGTGAGCGGTGATGCGTTCCATCCACGGTGCGGCTCGGGAGGCGGCCGCGGAGGTCGTGCTGCCGAAGACCTCGACCAGGACGCCGGCGGCTGCCGTTTCCTCCCGTCCGTCCCGATCGGCCCAGCAGCACAGCTCCCCTTCCGGGCGGCCGGCAAGCCATGCCAGCGGTTCGAGACCGGTCGACACCTCGACGCGACAGATGCTGCCGCCGCTGCGGATGATGGCGGCCTGGCCGTTGCCGGTTCCGGTATGCGGCAGGGGCGGAGAGGCGACGTCGCTCATGCGCTCGGCGCCAGTATAGCGCGGGCAGGGCGCATTACTTGCGCGCCAGGTACAGCATCGCCACCCCGAAGGTGAGGAGGCGGGGGGTCACTTCCGCGAATCCGGCACCGCGAAGCATGTCGGCGAAGCGCTCTCTGGAGGGAAACGCCTCCACCGAGGCGTTCAGGTAGCGGTAGGCCTTCACGTCGCCGGAGACGAGCCGGCCGATGGCCGGCAGCACGTGACGGAAGTAGCTGAGGTACAGCGCGCGCAGCCGCGGCGACTCGGGGAGGGAGAACTCCAGGACCGCCAGCGTGCCCCCGCTGGCGAGCACGCGGTGCATCTCGCCCAGCGCGCGCGGCCGGTCGGCCATGTTGCGGATGCCGAAGGCGACCGTCACCGCGTCGAAGGCGTGCTCCTCGAACGGCAGGCGATGGGCGTCACCCAGCGTGAGCTTCGCCGCGCAGCCGGCGCGGGCCAGCTTGTCGCGGGCGATGTGGAGCATTTCCGGAGCCAGGTCGACGCCGACGGCGCGGGTCAGGCGGGGCAGTCGCCGGTCGATCGCCAGCAGCAGGTCGCCGGTGCCGGTGGCCACGTCCAGGACGCGGCGCACGCGCCGGGCGGCCAGCGCGCGGGCGACGCAGTCGCGCCAGCGCACGTCGGAGCGCAGCGACAGCAGCCGGTTGAGGCGATCGTAGGTGGGCGCGATGCGGTCGAACATCGCGCCCACCTCGTTGATCCCGGGCACCATACGGATCAATATGCGGCGGCCGGCGAGTGCCGACAACCCGGCCAGGAGCCATGCCGGCCCATCCCCTGTGCCAATCGAGTACAGTTCGGCCCGTGTGGGGGAGCCTGCTGCCCCGTCTCCATCGGCCCAACGCGACCTCGACCCGATCGCCTGCGGGACCACCTCTTGTCGTCGAAGCCATGCAGACGTCACAGCGTCGCCCTGACTCTCGGTCGGCCACACGAGGCGCACGCGCTCTTTCGTTACGTGGACGATGAAAGGCGGCTCTTCGAAAGCGAGAATATCGTTGATCGCCGCAGCGTGCTTACTGACCAGAGATGCCTTCTCTTCGGGCGATTGATTGTTGGTGGCGATACAGACTCCTACGAGAGTAAGCCACTCTATGTCGGTAATCTCCTCGGGCTGGAAGTAGTCCTGGTGTCGCTCTACTGAGTAACCGTGAAGAAGTAGCGTCTCCCGCAACAGGTCCGTGTCGACGGACCTGTCGACGAAAACGTGGTGACTATGCGCCTGCTATGCTGCTCGCGGTTGTCGCATACGCTGTTCGTAGTGAGCAGTTTGGGCTGGATGGCTAGCGGGCTGGCTCTATCTAGGTCGCGGGGATCAGGCACGCTCCGCGGCGCGGGTCGATGAGGAAGGTCACCGCCGCGCCGGTGGGCGGTAGCGGCTGATCAGCGGGGACCCGGAAGCGGAGCTCGATCCCGGCGACGCTGATCTGCACGCGCTGCGAGGCGCCGCGGAAGGACCGGGCGCGGAGCTCGCCCTGCAGCACCCAGCGGTCGGCGCTGGAGACCTGTTGCTCTGCGGCGCCCTCCGCGCGGATGGTGATGGCGGTGGGCCGCAGCAGCAGCTTCAGGTCCGCGCCGCCGCCGTCAGGGGCGGGCAGCGCATCCGCCGGCAGATCGCCGAGCTCGGTCCGCAGCACCGGGCGGCCGCCGGCCCGGTCCAGACGAGCGGGGATCAGGTTGTCCAGCCCCAGAAAGCGGGCCACGTACTCGCTGCCGGGCTCGCGGTAGATCTCCTGCGGCGTGCCGACGCGGGCGATGCGGCGCGGCTGCATGACCGCGACCCGGTCGGCGACCGCCAGCGCCTCCTCGACATCGTGGGTGACGTAGATGGCCGGCAGGTCCAGGGCGCGCAGGATCCCTCCCAGGTCCTCCGCCAGGCGGTCGCGCAGGTTGCGGTCCAGGGCGGCCAGCGGCTCGTCGAGCATGAGCAGGCGCGGCTCCGGCGCCAGCGCCCGCGCCAGCGCCACCCGCTGCCGCTCGCCTCCGGACAGGGTGGTGACGTCCCGGCCTTGCAGGTGCGCCAGGCCGACCAGCGCCAGCACCTCCGCCACCCGATCGCGCAGCCGCGCGGCCGGCGTACGGCGGATGCGCAGGCCGAAGGCCACGTTCTCGAACACGTTGAGGTGCGGGAACAGCGCGTAGTCCTGGAACACCATCCCGAACCCGCGCGACTCGGCCGGCGTGCCGGCCAGGTCCCGGCCCTGCCACAGGATCTTCCCCTCGTGCGGCTCCAGCCCGGCGACCAGCGCCAGCATCGTGCTCTTGCCGCAGCCGCTCGGTCCGAGCAGCGCCACCGTCTCCCCGCGGTGGACGCGCAGGTCGACCCCGTTCAGCGCCAGCGTCTCGCCGTAGCGCTTGCTCACGCCGCGCAGCTCCAGGTCGACCGTCATCACGTCCCTCAGAAGCTCGACACGCGCGCGACCCGCAGGCGCTCGATCGCGGTCACCACCACGGCGGTAACCAGCATCAGGATGGTGGCAAGCGCCATGGCCTGGCCCAGGTTGAGGGCGCCCGGCCGGCCGAGCAGGCGGAAGATGGCCAGCGGCATGGTCGGCAGGTCGCCGCGGGCGACGATCGCGGTGGCGCCGAACTCGCCGAGCGAGATCGAGAACGCGAAGGCCGCCGCCACGCCCATCGCGCGCGCGACGATGGGCAGCTCCACGCGGCGCGCCACCTGAGCGCGGGCGGCGCCCAGCACGCGCGCCGCCTGGATCAGCCGCGGCTCGACGGTGGCGAGCGCCGGCGCCAGGCTGCGCACCACGAACGGCAGCGCCACCAGCGCATGGGCGATCGGGATCAGCAGCGGCGAGGCGCGCAGGTCCAGCGGCGGCCGGTTCAGCGCGACGATGAAGCCCAGCCCCAGCGTGACCGCCGAGGTGCCGAGCGGAAGCATCAACAACGGGTCGAACAGCCGCGAGGAGCGCGCCGCGCCGTGCCGGCCGAGCGCCCAGGCGGCCGGCGTCCCCACCGCAAGCGCGATGACCGTGGCCGCAGCCGCGAATGCCAGCGAGTTGCGCACCGCGGACAGCGCGCTGCCGTGGAAGGCGCCCTGCCGGCTCTCCGCGCTGAGCGCCTGGTAGAACGCCAGGGTCGGCCCCTCCGCGCCCGAGACCGAGCGCGCGGCGAGCGCGGCCAGCGGCGCGAGCTGGAAGAGCGCGATTCCCATCAGCACGGCCGCCGCCAGGGCGCGGCCCGGGC
>JAPOQV010000094.1 GCA_026710565.1 Spirochaetaceae bacterium
ATGTCAATCCTTGAAGAAGGTAACATGCATCGAAATTGCGAAACGAACATGGCTACAACCGGACCCGAAAAAGCCGGCCCGAGGCCAATCAAGTCATTGCCGCAATGGGAGTTATGAGAAATCCAGCCCGTGGAAGTTCCGGTTAGGGAAGCCGCGGTCTGCCGATCGACGTTGCGCCCCGGCCCCCGTCGCTGCCTGGTCTGCCGTATGACAGCGGCCCGGATGGCGCGGCCCAGGCCGCTGCTCCGGCATCGGAGTTGGCGTGGCGCTCAGCATAGCGCTCGGTCGGTGCGGCGCACTCATGGCGCTTCGCTGTCGAGGCGCTGCCGCGATCGCGGAGCGGTGCGTCCAGAGACGGCGCGGTCCTGAGACTCCAACTCTGCGTCTTGGCCGCCTTGATCTCTCCCGACCGAGGCGTCAGTGACCATCGCTCCGCACGGAATCTTTCAAGCTTGGGCCTTCAAATTCATGAATGGAGCGTAGCGTTTCGTTGACGTAGATTTCGACAGTTTCAACGTCCTGTCCAGTCGATTTCCAGAACTTGCGATTGATCTCGCGAATCTCGTCATCTTTCAGGTCAGGACAGCCTTCGAGGTACTTTCGCACCTTGTTGACTTCGGGTCTGGTTTCTGCTATTGCTGAAATCGCGTTATACTCAGCCTCTCCAACACACAACTCTAGCCGATCTGAGAAATCTCCAAAGAGCACACCGCAGAAAGGCATCTGTTCATGGGAGCCGAACTTTCTCAGTAGATATTCATCAGGTACGACGACAGCCAGTTTTGGCTTGACAAGCAACTGCAGGGTAACAATGATCCTGGTTGCGGCTACGAACATCTCGTACCATCTGTCGCAGTCGACGTTTTCGTGCTGAGTCCTCATCTTTCGCTGAAATTCTGCCGTCGTGGAATACCAGAATCCCTTTGTATGGATGTGATCGTTGAGTTGATGGCTGATCTCATTGATAGAGCTCTCGAATGAGAAACAATTATAGAACTCCTCAACTCCGGGGAGTTGGCGAATCGGTCTCCAGAAGCTTGAGTCCTTCCGCGGGGTGTGCGCCTTGGAGGAGATCCATCGCTTGAACTCGGGCGTGTCGTAACCGACCGCGTTCCAATGTGCCGAAAGCAATCCGGTGTCGAGCGCCATGCGGAGTGAGGCGACGGCTTGTTTGTAGAAGCCAAGTTTCAGGAGCTCAATGGAGGCGTATAGATCGTGGAAGCTCTCTACAATCGGGAGCTCTCGACCCAAGAGAACCTCGCGGGAGTCCCTTGCCTCCTCGGATTGGGAGATGACGAAGACGAGATGAATGTTCGACGCCGCCGTGTCGCTATAGTCCTTTTCTCTCATATAGGTTTCGAGTCTCGAATAGTTCGTATCGCAGAGTTCCTTTGAGAAATGCATCATGGTCTTGCAGACTCCGTTGGTTCGCGTACGTATCGCGTTGATAATTGTGGCGACAACCTCGTCGAGCAGTGCCTGCTCGTCCTTCAGGGACGGCTCGTCCCCGAAGTCGCACGCCGCGAAGTGCCGGTCGCCGCCGACCGACAAGCGCGGCAGCCTCCTCGCAGATTGCCTGCGGTACGAGCAGCGCGTATGGAACGGGGCAGCCGCTCGGCACCTTGGCGACCCGATCTCGAGAATGTCGCGTTCCAGAGTGATGCGCTGCAGCGACGGTGCGGCTGCGGATACGGGAGAAGAGCGACCGTGTAGACGTGCATGGGCGGCAAGATCTCGAGGCGCCCGCCGACTCGACGAAGCGGCGGGGTGGGCGTGTCCCAGGTCGTCAAGTGCCGGGCCGTGGCGGCATACACGTCCTGGTCGAGCAGGGACCGCATTCAGGCTGGCGATGCCCATACACGAATGTCCTCCGCTCCCACCAGGGCGATGGCATGCCGAATGCACGCATGGATGACCGCAACGGCCAAATCAGGGTAGTAGTCATGGGTGATTTGACTGAACGGAAGATCCTCATCGACCAGTTCCAGGACGTCCTGCACCGTGATACCCGTTCCGGCGACGCACGGTTTTCCGAAATGGACCGCGGCGTCGACGGCGATCCTCTCCATGTTGACGCTCCCTCGCAACGGGCTCTGCAGGCGACTTGGCATCAATCGCCCACCCGACTCGGGACGCGCAGGTGTCGTCAGCGCGTCGTCGACCGGTCAAGCGCTCGTTCCGGGCCGCGCCGGCCGCCACTACGCCTCGCCGAGCAGTTCCCGCTCGCCCTTGAGGTGCAGCTCGTCGGCGAAGTGGCAGGCGGACAGGTGACCGTCGCCGCCGACCGGCGCGAGCGGCGGCAGCTCCTGCTCGCAGATCGGCTGCCGGTACGGGCAGCGCGTATGGAACGGGCAGCCGCTCGGCACCTTCGCGACGTCGGGGATGTCGCCTTCCAGGATGATGCGCTCCAGCGGGCGGTGCGGATTGGGCTGCGGAATGCCGGAGAAGAGCGCCTCCGTGTAGGGGTGCTTGGGCCGGAGGAAGATCTCGCGGCGCTGGCCCACCTCGACGAAGTGGCCGAGGTACATTACCGCGACGCGATCGGTCATGTGGCGGATGACCGAGAGATCGTGCGTGACGAACAGCACGGTCAGGTGCAGGTCGCGTTGCAGGTCCAGGAGCAGGTTGAGGATCTGCGCCTGCACGGAGACGTCCAGCGCGGAGGTCGGCTCGTCGGCCAGCAGCAGTTGCGGATCGAGCGCCAGCGCGCGGGCCACGCCGATGCGCTGCCGCTGTCCGCCGGAGAAGGCGTACGGGTAGCGGTTGAGCTGCTCGGGCTGCAGTCCCACTATGCGCATGAGCCGCTTCACCGCGTCGTCGAGCTCACCCCCGCGCAGGCCGTCGTTCACCATCAGCGGCTCACCGATGATCCGGCGCACGGTCATGCGCGGATTGAGCGACGACTCCGGGTCCTGGAAGACCACGCGGATCCGGCGCCGCACGGCCTTGAGTGCCTCGCGTTCGGCGGTCACCACGTCGATCGGCTCGGCGTCGTGCGGCCGGAACACGATGTGGCCGTCGGTGGGCTCCACGGCGCGCACCAGCAGCCGCAGCACGGTCGTCTTGCCGGAGCCGCTCTCGCCGACCAGGCCGAGCGTCTCCCCACGCCGGATCTGAAAGCTCACGTCGTCGACGGCTCGGATCCAGCCCACGGTGTGCTTGAGGATCCCGCGCTTGATCGGGAAGTACTTCTTCAGGCCGCGGACGGTGAGCACGTCCGGTATTTCGGCGGAACCGTTGGGGTCAGCCAGGGGTCGCCTCCCCGGCGAGCTCCGCTTCCGGGACGGTGGGCTCGACCACCTCGTTTCCCTCGTAGAGGAAGCAGCGCACCGTATGGCCGCTGTCGGTGCGGTACAGCGGCGGGAGCTGCGCGTCGCAGGTGCCGGGGATGAACTCCGCGCAGCGGTTGCTGAACGGACACCCGCGGGGCCGGCTGTAGGGGTCGGGCACCGTCCCCTCGATCGCCTCCAGGCGGCTCTTGGGCTCCACGCCGATGCCGGGAATGGAGGCGAGCAGCGCGCGCGCGTAGGGGTGCTTGGGCTCGTCGAAGATGGCCACCACCTCGCCCTGCTCCACGACCGTTCCCAGGTACATCACGACCACCTCGTGGGCGAGCTCGGCGATGACACCCATGTTGTGGGTGATGAAGATCATCGACATGCGGTTGGTATCGTGCAGCGTGCGCAGCAGATCGAGCACCTTGGCCTGGATGGTGACGTCGATCGCCGTGGTCGGCTCGTCGGCCATCAGCAGGCGCGGGTTCCCGGCCAGGGCCATGGCGACCAGCACGCGCTGCCGCATGCCGCCGGACAGCTCGAAGATGTAGGAGTCGATCAGGGTGCGCGGGGAGGGGATGCCGACCTCGGCCAGCAGGTCCACGCAGCGGTCGCGCCCGGTCTCCTTGGTGAGGTCGGGATCGTACAGGCAGAGCGCCTCGACGATCTGGCTGCCGACCGTGTGCACGGGGCTGAGCGCGCTCATCGGCTCCTGGAAGATCATGGCGATCTCCCGGCCGCGGATGGACCGGAACTCCTCGCTCTGCGGGTCGAGCTGCGCAAGGTCCATGACGCCGGCGGCATCGCTGGCGGCGGTGGTGGCCGCGCCGTGGAAGCGGATGTTGCCTGAGACGATGCGTCCCGGCGGCGGGATGATGCCGAGTATGGAACGCGCGGCGACCGACTTGCCGCAGCCGCTCTCGCCGACGATGCCGACGATGCGCTGCTCGGGCACCCGGAACGACAGGCCGTCGACGGCGCGGACCACGCCCAGGTTGGTGAAGAAGTACGTGCGCAGTCCGGAGACGTCCAGGAGAGGCTTCCCCGCCGGACCGGCGCCGCGCGCTGAGGTGTCGCTCATGCGTCCGATTCGCGATGGTAGCGGATGTCTGCCTCCACCTTCTCCACGACGATGCCGTTTCCGTACACGGCGGGACGGTAGGGAGCGCGCTCGCCTGAGGCGATGGAGACGCGGTTCTCGCCGACGATCAGGTCGGTGGCCGGCAGCTCGAAGGTGACCTCCAGGAGCTGCTGCTCGGGATCCTCGACGTAAGAGGGGATGCTGCCGGCCGGCAACTGCGGGCCGCCGCCGTAGATCTGCGCGTCCTTGACCGTCGCGTCGCGGGCCAGTTCGCGCAGGCGCCTGCCGCCCAGCCACGCCTCGATCCGGTCCTGCGGATCGGCCGCCCACAGGATTACGCGCAGGCGCGCCTCGGCCACGCGTTCGGCCTCGACGTCGCGCCAGATGGAGAGCGGCAGGTGCACGGGTTGCCCGTGGTTGGGAAGCTCGGCCGGCAGCGGCCGCTCGTGGTTGCAGCAGTAGAAGCAGCCGGAGTCGGTCCAGGGGAAGCCGCCGCGGCGCTCGATGACGTAGGTGGCGTCGCGGCCGGTCATGGCGGCCGGCTCGCCGACCAGGAACATGGCTTCGGTGTGCTGGCCGTAGGTGCCGGCCATCACGTCGCCCTGGGAGCCCAGCCGGGAGTAGTGCTCCTCCGGGGCGGTGGGCCAGTTGAAGACGGTCACGAAGTCCGCGCCCTGCGCCCAGAAGTTGGAGAAGGCGCCCAGGAAGACCTCCAGGGACGGGCTGCAGTAGCCGTCCGTGGAGTGGTGGGCATCGTGCGTGGCGGCGATGCGGATCGGCGTGCCGGCGGCGATGCTGCGGAAGCCGGCGACGTCGACGGTGAGCGTGCGCGAGCCGATCACGAAGATGTCGACCAGCAGCTCGCGCGCCCAGGTTGCCACGTCCAGGCCGTCGATCGCGCAGCCGGCCACCGTCTCCGGCACCTTCACGGCCAGCAGGATCGGCCTGCCGGACCGCGCCTCCATCTCCAGCGTCATCTCCCGCACGCCGCGTATGTAGGCGGTCGCGTCCTCGCGGTGCTGCCACTGGCGGCCGATCGGCAGGGTGGGCTGGTGGCGGGAGAAGTCGAGTTGCAGCCCGTCGAATTCGTAGCGGGCCAGCAGGTCGCGGAGCACCGCCACCTTGTGCTCGCGCAACCCCGGCGAGGACAGGTCGTAGAGCCCGTTCCACCACCAGCAGCGCTGCACCCAGTCGGGATGCTCCTCCTTCAGCCAGTTCCTGCGCGCCGGGTCCGTGAGCGGCTGGCCGAGCGACGGCTGGGCCGGATCGACGGGAGCCACGCGGCTGTTCCAGAACACCTCCAGCCCGCGCCGGCGGGTTTCCTCGACCAGGGTGCCGACGAAGTCCACCCCCTGCTCCCGCCACCGGTTGAGGCCGGGGTCGTCCAGCAGCGGCAGCTTCCCGGTCTCGTAGAGCGCGTAGGCGTCCTCTCCGTCGCCCACGTCCCAGATAAAGCCGTCGATCTGGCTGCCCTCCAGATCGGCATGGTGGAAGCGCAGGTCCACGTAGTCCTGCATCGGGATGCCCAGCAGATCGATCGGGGTCATCCCGTCCATCTGGTCGATGATGCGCCGCCGGCGCCCCACCGCTGTCAGGTGCGCGTCGCTCAGTTCGATCACGAAGGCAGCGTAGGGGATCGGCGATCGATCGCAAAGGTGGCCGAACGTTGCCCGACTCCGTGTTGCCGCGCCGAGCGGGCTATAGTGAGATTGAGTTCGGTCATGCGGAAGTTCAATACGGAAGGCCCGATCCGCGCGGACCGGCACTATCACATCCCGCCGCTGACCCGGATCGATCTCGACGGCGTGCTCGGCCGAGGATCTGTCTTACGTCCGTGACTTGGGGCTGGTGGCGGAGGACACCGGCGGCCCACCGCGCTCTCCGCGCATCGCCAACCCGATCTACGCGGAGGTGGTGCCGCGCCACCTGAACTACGTGGTACAGGAGGCGCTGCCGCAGGAGATGGCGTGGTACGTGGACAGTGCGGGCAACCTGGACGTGGCGGGGCTGATCGCGGCGTTCCAGACCTTCTTCCGGGAGCACTCCGAGCACTGGGTGCAGCGCTTCGAGCAATACCACGAGGCAGGACCGCAGTTGCTGCTGCAAGCGCACCTGCAGCGCGTCGTCAACGGGCGGATCGAGCGGGAGTATGCG
>JAPOQV010000095.1 GCA_026710565.1 Spirochaetaceae bacterium
AGGTCACGCTGCCCAGTCCGCCGGCCGCCACGTGCGCGGCCAGCCGCCGGCAGCCCGGCGCGAACCGGCGCTGGTGGTTGACGACCAGGAGCGCTCCCGCCCGCTCGCAGGCGGCGGCGATGCGCCGGCCGGCGGCGACCGTCTGCGCGATCGGCTTCTCGCAGTAGAGGACCTTCACGCCGGCTGCCACGGCGGCCAGCGCCGCCTCCTCGTGCGCCGGCGCATAGGTGGCGATGCTCAGGATGTCCAACCGCTCGCGGTCGAGCATCTCCTGAAGCTGCTCGTACACGGCGGCGTCCGAGCGCGCCGCGAACCGTTCGCGCCGGCCCGCGTCGCGGCTGCTGCCGGCCACCAGATCGACCCGCTCGTGGCCGGCCAGGGCCGCAAAGTGGGTGCCGTCCATGCCGTCCACCGACTGGCCGATCGCCTCGGCCGACACCTGGTCGGCGCCTCCGATCATGCCCAGACCGGCGATGCCGGCCCGATACGTCTGTCCCTTCACGTGCTCGAAGCCTCCCTCGGTTGCGTGCTGTGGCAGCATGGCGCAGCGCGGGCGGCACCGCCACCGGCAAGTGCGGACTATTCGAGAACGGGCAGTTCTCGTTGCGAAACACCCTCGGCGCGGTGCCGGAACAGCGTCTGGACGGCAGCAGGCAGCGCCGCGAAGGTGGTCGCGGGGACGATCGCCCGATTGCGGCCGCCATATTCGGCGCCCAGCCACCACGGGGCGTAACGGACCACCATCGCGATGCGGTCCGCGGACGACGGATTGTACGCCTGGGAGTGCCAGATTCGCGAATCCAGGACGATCACGCTTCCCGCATCGCCCTGCAGTTGCACCTCTCCCGGCAGGGGAGCGCGATCGTCGATGCGGTCGTTCGGGTTGCGCGGGTTCTTCGGGTTGCGATGAGTGCCGGGCACGACCCACGTCCCGCCGCTGCCGGGCCCGAACGGCGACAGCATCCACACCGCCGTCAGCGCCATGGTGAGGTCCGGGAACGGCTGCCGGATGAAGCCGGCCCGGTCGTTGTCCTTGAGGTCGTGCGGCCAGTCGGTGTGCCAGTAGCGCCACGCCGCGTCGTCGTCGCCGGCCGGCCGGAACTTGAACTCGATCTGAGCGATGCGGACCCTCGGGTCGAGCGCGCCGTGGGCGATGGCCAGGATCCTGTCGTCTGCCAGGTGGGCGGCGAGCTCTGGGACGTACGCGACGACGTTCCTTCCCGGACGGCCGTCCTCCCTGCGCTGAAACGTCAGGCTGCCGCCGGTCGCCGCATATTCGCGGTTGGCGGCCTGCCGGCCCTGGACGACGTGGTCCCGCAGCGCTGGGATCCGGTCGGGCGGGATGACGTCCCGCACGACGCAGCATCCGACCGCGGCGAGCTGTGCCAGCTCTCGCCGAACATCAGCCACCGGTCGGCTCCGTGCGTGATTCGTCCGTCTGAACCAGATACATCTGTACGCCCCACGGCTCGAAGCCGTGCCGGCGGTAGAAGCCGACGATGGCGTCGGTGTCTCTGGTAGCCGAAAAGACGTGGAAAGCACGCACGCCTTGCTCGCGTGCCTTCTGCAACACGGCTTCGACAAGAACGGTGCCTACTCCACGGCCACGGGCCTGCGGCCGCACATACAGTTCTTCGATTTGCGAAACCCTTTGTACGGTCGGCATCACGGCGTAGCCGGGATTGGCGATGATCCTGGCGCAGACGAATCCCACGATGCGTCGTGACTCGCGGGCTACGAAGAAAGATTCGTCGAGAAGGCCTCTCAGGTACGCGAGGTCACACGCGTCCTGGCCGATCGTGATGGCTTCCTCTTCCCATGACCTCATCATCTGGTGGACCTCTGCCAGGTCACTCTCGTGGGCGGGGCTGACGGAGAAGGCGCTCCGCCTCGATCCGCTCACGGAACTCTGCCGAAGCTGAACATCATCGCCAGCGGTGAAACAATGTGGAAATCTCGTCTGGATGCGGCGAGCATTGGCGCCCTTGCTATCCGAGGACGGTCACTTCCCGATTGGTCACGCCTTCGGCGCGGTGCCGAAACAGGGTCTCGACCGCAGCAGGAAGCGCTGCGTACGTATCGCGCGGAACGATCGCCTGGTTGCGGCCTCCGTACTCGGCGCTCAGCCACCACGGGGCGTAGCGCACCACCATGGTGACGCGGTCCGGGGACGAAGGATTGTGCGCGTTTGAGTGCCAGAGCCGCGAATCCAGGACGACCACGCTTCCCGCATCGCCCTGCAGTTGCACCGCCGCTATCGGTTTGCTCCGACATGGCGACCCGCTCCCTCGGGCCGGGGCAGCTTGCCATGGCGCGACAGCAGCGGTGCAAGCAGGGCTTTGACCGAGGCTTCCGGCGGGCAGCTCCGGCGGGTCTTCAGGTCGACATGTACCAGGAGGTGCTCGCCGGTAGCGGCGAGGCGGCTTGCGCCGTTTTCCAGCCGATGGAAGAGGTGCAGCTTCCTGCCGTCGGCGCCCACGAGCTGCGTCGTGACGCGGATCCGGTCACCGCGTCGGACCTCGGCCAGGTACCGGAGATGAGTCTCTACGGTGAAGTAGCTCCTCCCCGCGGCGACATAGTCGGCATCGGCGCCGATCAGCTCCATGGTCCGGTCGGTGGCCTGCGCGAAGACCTCCAGATAGTGCGCTTCGTTCATGTGACCGTTGTAGTCTGTCCAGCTCTGCGGTATCTGACGCGACACCGTGACCGGCAGGGTGTCGATGCCGCCCTCCGGCTGCATCAGGCTGCGTTCGTGGGCGGTGATCGTCCTGCCCGCGCCGCGGTCGTTCTTCTTCAGGGCGCGCATGATGGCGACCAGATTGTCGTCGCGAATTCGCTCCAGCCGACGCGTGTCGTCCGCCCCTGATTGTCGGTCGGATTGCTCGGCGATCCGGTCGATCAGGTCGTCCGTCAATTCCGGGACGTCCGTGAGCCGGCTCCAGTTCCACTGCAGCGCCGGCCCGAACTGGGCGAGGAAGTGCTTCATGCCCGCTTCGCCGCCGGCGATTCGGTAGGTGTCGAACAGGCCCATCTGCGCCCAGCGCAGACCGAAGCCGTAGCGGATCGCGTCATCGATCTCCGCCGTGGTAGCGATACCGTCCCGCACCAGCCACAGCGCCTCGCGCCACGCCGCCTCCAGCAGCCGGTCGGCGACGTGCGCGTCGATCTCCTTGCGGATCGGCAGCGGGTGCATGCCGATCCCTGTCAGCAACTCGATGCCGCAATCGCGAATCGACGGGTCCGTGGCGGGAGAGGGCACCACCTCCACCAGCGGCAGCAGGTACACGGGATTGAACGGGTGGCAGACCAGGATCTGCTTCGGGCGCCGCGCGTCGCGCTGCAGGTCGGACGGCTTGAACCCCGAGGTGGAGGAAGCGAGCACGGCGTGCGCCGGTGCGTGGCGCTGGATCTCGGCCAGGACCTCGTGCTTGAGAGCCAGCCGTTCGGGCACGCTCTCCTGGATCCAGTCGGCGGCGGCCGCGGCGTCGGAGATCGAATCGCAGAAGGTCAGCGCGCCCTCGGCCGGCAGGGCGCGCTCATACAGGGCGGGCAGGCTGTGGCGGGCGTTGTCCAGAACCGCGTTCACCCGGCGTTCGGGGTCGATGCCCGGATCGAACACCGCCACGTCCCAGCCGTTGAGCAGGAACCGCGCCGCCCAGCCGCTGCCGATCACGCCGCCGCCGATGATGGCGGCTGTCACCGCGGGGCTCGTTTGCTCAGCTTCAGTCGCTCGCGTACGCGGTCCGGTCCGATCACGGTCGCTCCCATGGCTTCGATGATCGTCACGGCTCGCTCCACGAGCTGGGCGTTGGTCGCCAGCACGCCTCGCCTGAGATAGAGATTGTCCTCCAGCCCGACGCGCACGTTGGCGCCGGCCAGCACCGCGGCTGCGACGTAAGGCATTTCGTTGCGTCCCAGGGCGAAGGCGGAGAGCACCCAGTCGCGCGGCACGTTGTTGACCATCGCCATGAAGGTGTTCAGGTCGTCCGGCGCGCCCCAGGGGATCCCCATGCAGAGCTGGACCAGTACCGGGGTCGGCAGGAGGCCCTCGTCGACCAGCGATTTGGCGAACCACAAGTGACCGGTATCGAAGGCCTCGATCTCCACCCTGACGCCAAGGTCCGTCATCATGGCCGTCATCGCGCGAAGCATGGCGGGGGTGTTGGTCATCACATAGTCGGCCTCGGCGAAGTTCATGGTGCCGCAGTCGAGGGTACAGATCTCCGGCAGGCACTCCCGGATATGGGCCATGCGCTCGCCGGCGCTCGCCATGTCGGTGCCCTCCCGCGGCGGCAGCGGCCGTTCGGGGCTGCCGAATACCATGTCGCCGCCCATGCCGGTCGTCAGGTTCAGCACCGCGTCGACGTCGGCGCCGCGGATCCGGTCGGTAACCTCGCGATAGTACTCGGCCTTGCGGCTGGGAGCGCCCGTCTCGGGGTCGCGGACATGGCAGTGGACGATCGCTGCGCCGGCTTTCGCGGCTTCGATCGCGCTTGCGGCGATCTGCCGCGGACTGCGGGGAACATGGGGGCTGCGGTCCTGGGTAGCGCCGGCACCGGTAACCGCCGCGGTGACGAAGACTTCCGTTGAGATCGCAAGGGGCATCTGTGTAATCCTCAGCGCGCGCCCGTGTCAGGAGACGGCTTTCGCTTCAGGCCGGGCGCCGTGCTCGATCAGCCGCGTCCGCCTCGCTCGCGCCAAACATCCGCAGCCGGGATTCAAGCTCCTCCCGCTCGCTGTAGCAGCCGCGCAGCCAGCGGCGGCCGGAGGAGGGGTCGAAGGCGGTGCGGCCGTGCAGCACGCGCCGGTTGTCAAAGCCGGCCAGATCGCCCGGGCGCAGCCGCATTCGAAGCTGATTGCCGGGGTCGTTCGCCAGGCGCTGGAAGCGCGTGAAGGCAGCGTAGAACCTCTTGATCGTCGCCGCATCGCCGGTCATGGGGTTGCGCAGCCACCACGTGTAGCGGACCGATGCGACCTCCCCCGCGGCGTCGAGCTCCAGCACCGGGGCGCAGAAGCGGTGATCGGAATCGCGATTGCGGGTGCCGAACGGCACGGCAACGGTGGCCAGCACCTCGAAGGATTCCGGCGATTCGGCCCTGAGCTGCTCGGCCACGGAGCAGGCGTCCACGAACAGACTGTCGCCGCCCTCGCAGGAGTTGTGCAGACAGAATAGAAACTGCAGTCCCGGCACATACTCCCGCGTGCACAGATCGTTGTGCACGGGCAAGGAGACGCTGGTGTAGGCGTTGCTGTCCGCATCCGGGCGGCTCCGCACCTCCCACACCTCGCCGAAGTTCGAGTTTCGCAGGCAGCCGATGCGTCCCGGAATCTCCGGCACGATGTCGGGGTCATGGGGAAGCTTCTCGATGAAACCGAGGCCGTCGACGTGGATGGCCGTCAACCAGTTGCCGAACGATGCATCATCCCCGGAGCGGATGGCGGCGCCGTCCACCCAGGTGAGCTGCGTGTGCTGAGCCTGGCTCTGTACCCACAGGCGTCGGGATGGCAGGCCCGCAGGGTCTGCCGATTCGGGCCGGTGCGCCCACAGCCAGCCGGGATGGTAGAGGCTGACCAAACGCTCGGGATGCCAGATCACCTTGAGGCGGCCGTCCGGCAGCACGTCCGCCGCCGCGGCGCAGAGGTCTTCCGGCAGGTCGATGAGCATGATCACCTGCTCGCGGGTGACCGGGTGGATGGTGCCGAGGTCCGGGCTGAACTCGCGCAGCCACAGGCTCGGCAGGACGCTGGCGCTGCCATCGGCCCAGCGGACCTCTACGTCGCCGTTCACGATGCGCGCGCCGCTGAGAGAATGGGTGACGAGATAGGCATCGAAATCCGGAACCGACAGCGTCTGGGCCATGGCACCCTCCAACCGGCGTTGCGCCGCATTTGTATAGGTACGGCTGCCGGCTTGGCAAGCGAGGGACCTGCGTTGTGCGTACAGCGAAACGGAAGAGCGAGATTCAGCTCGTCATCACGTAATGGTGACACGCCGCGCGGTGGCCCTGGGCGACTTGGCGCCACCGCGGCGCCTCATCGACGCACCGCTGGCCGTCCGCCTGCACTCGGCCGCTGAGGATCGCCTGCCTGAGCGGGCAGGCTCGCATCATCGTGAGGGCGCCGCCGTCGGTAGCGCGTCAGGGATCGGGACGCCGATGTGGACGACCAGGTCGCCGTTCTCGACGGTGACGGGATAGGTCGTCAACTTGCGACTCGGATCGATCAGGTTGCGCCCCGTGCTGATGTCGTACTCCCAGCCGTGCCAGGGACAGCGCAGCACGCGGCCGTCCAGCCCTCGGCGGTACTGGCCCGGCGCGGAGGGCAGGTAGGTGGCGCCGACCTCGCCCAGGCACACGGGCGCCTGGTTGTGCAGGCAGGAGTTGCGCAGCGCATGGAAGCGGCCCTCCACGTTGAAGATGCCGATGCTGCGGCCGGCGACGGTCAGCACGCGCCGCCCGCCGGGCGGGATCGCGTCCGCCGGGCCGACCACGTGGCGCGCCATCAGAGCCCGAACAGCCGCTCGGCGTTGCCCTGGAAGATGTTGGGCTGGTAGTCGGCCGGCAGGGCGTTCAGGACGTGCGCGGCGTCATAGTCCCAGTGCGGGTAGTCGCTGGAGTACAGCAGGCAGTTGCGGCCGTCGATCATCTCCAGGATCTGCACGAGCAGCTCAGGCTCGGGCGGCTCCTCCAGCGGTTGCGTCGTGAAGAAGCAGTGCTCGCGGATCACCTCGCTCGGCGCACGCTTGACCCACGGCACCTCGCGGCGGAGCGCCCGCCATTCCTTGTCCAGGCGCCACGCCACGTGCGGGAGCCACGCGACGCCGCCCTCGATGAACAGCCACCGCAGGCGCGGGAACTTCTCGAATACTCCCTCCGCGATCAAGCTGATCAACTGCGTGATGTAGATGCGCGGCAGGCCCGAGTGGTACTCGAAGAAGGTCCGCGGCGTGCCCACCGGGCTCACGGCGGGCGCCAGCCCGGTGCCGGCCGCGGAGACGTGGATGCCGATCGGCAGGTCGTGGCGCACCGCCGCCTCGTAGATCGGGTGGTAGAACTTCTGCCCGTACGGCATGGTCGAGGTGCCGCCGATGATCGCCATCACCATGTCGTCACGCTCTCCCAGGCGGTCGATCTCGGCCGCGGCGGCCTCGGGATCGTTGGAGTTGACGGTGATGCAGCCCCGGAACTGCCGGTGTGGCGTGAGCCAGTGCTCGATGGTCCAGTCGTTGAAGGCGGCCATCACCGCGTTGGCGTACTCGGGGTTGGGATGGACGTTCCAGCCGTACATGTCGCCGGTCAGCACGGCGAGATCGATGTGGTTCTCGACGATGAGCTGCCGGAGGGTGAACTCGGGATCGGAGGCCCGCTTTCCGCCGGCCGGGGTCCCGCTGTCGGGGCGGTTGCGGCCCGCCCCCAGCCCCAGGCCGCCGACGATCGAGTTGGCCTCCAGGATCTTCGAGCGCCACGGCTCCTGCAGGTAGGGTTGCAGCGTCTCCCAGTCCGGCAGGGAATGATGGACGTCGCTGTCGATGACCCGGTAGGGCCTCCGGCTGCTCGCGGTCTTCGTGCCGGGCGATCCGTCGGGCGACGTCATGACGCTACCCTATCCCGTTCTCATGCAGCGTTTCCGGCTCCGCACCGGGCTCTTTGGCGCTCACGGTGCCCATATCTCATCCTCCGCGACGAAAGACCCGCCCTGATGATGCTATCACGGGGAGGTGGCTCGACGTATACTTGATGCAGCCGTCAAGGCTTCATCGATGTTGCAGGGTCTGTTCTGGTTCACCGCGATATTCGGCGTCGGTGTGACGCTGATCGATCTGCTGGGCCTGATCGGCTCCGGCGGTCAGGCGGACGGTGGCGACGATGGCTCTGCCGCGGAGGCCGCGGACGACGGAGCCGGTGAGGAAGGGGGAGGCGAGGACTCCGGCGGCGCGCCGGTGTTGTCGTTCCTGCGCTACGTCCGTACGGCGATCTACTTCTGTCTGGGATTCGGGCCGTTCGGGCTCGCGTCGACCGCGTTCGGTTCGGGGCCGGTCGGCAGCCTGATCTGGGCGTTGGCAGGCGGCAGCGCGGTAGCCTTCCTGGCTCGCCTGTTCTTCCGGCTGCAGCGGACCGAGCTGGATTCGAGCATCAAGGAAGAGGAACTTCTGTTCGAGCAGGCCACCGTGATCGCTCCGATCGCCGACGGCGGCATGGGCAAGGTACGCATCCGCCTGGGCCAGTCGGTGGCGGAACGCTATGCGCTGGCCGAGAACCCCGAGGAGCGCTTCGTCGTCGACGCGCGCGTGCAGGTGGCGCAGGTCACCGATCGGTGCGTGTACGTGCGCGGACTCGATGCTTCGCAAGAGCTTTCGTGACAACGGATGAGGCGCTGGCGCCGATCGCAACGATTTTAGAACTGGAGGACGCATGGAAACCGAGTTTGTAGGCGGCGCGATCGCCGCGGTCGCAGTATTCTTCGTAATCATCGGGGGGCTCAAATCCCTCATCAAGGTCTGTCCACCCAACCAGGTGATGGTCGTGACCGGTACCAAGACGCAGGTCGGCGGCAAGCGTTACGGCTTCCGATTGCAGCGCGGCGGCTGGACATTCGTGATCCCCTTCTTTCAGAGCGCCGAGGGACTGGAGTTGAGCACGATCCCGATCGACGTTCGGGTGGAGGGGGTGAACGCCGCGAACGGCATCACCGTCGGCGCTGACGCGACCGCCTGCGTCTGCGTGGACCATGAGGACGACGTGCTGCTGTATTCCGCCGTCGAGCGGCTGATGGGCAAGACCCGCGGAGAGATACAGGAGCAGATCCAGCAGACCATGGTGGGCAACTTTCGCGGCGCGCTCAACAAGACCACGCCGCTGCAGGCGATCGGGATGATGGATAGCGTCGATGAGGAGGCCCGCGTCGGCGAGGGAGATGCGCGGGCCGACGCCGATAACGCAGCGGCAGCGGCCGCTGCCGATGACGCTGACGGCGAGCGCGCGCAGTTCCGTGCCGAGCTGCTGCGCGACAGCAATCAGGACCTGGCCACCTTCGGCATGCGCGTCGTGTCGGTGTCGCTGCAGAAGATCTGGGATACGTCCAACTACATCGCCAACCTGGCCAACAAGACGCTGTCCCGCAAGCGCCAGGAGGTGGAGATCGAGGAAGCTCGCCTCAAGGCGCAGGCGGAGCGCGCGGAATCGGACGCCCAACGGCGTGAGACCGTGGCCGAGAGTACCGCCAATGAGAAGATCATCGCGGCCGAGCAGGAGCTCGAAGTCCTCAGGCGTACCGCTGAGGCGGAGGTGGAACAGACCCGTCTGGAGGCCGAAAGCGCGATCCAGCGGGCCGAAAGCGAAGGCGAACGGTCCGTTCAGGAGATCGCCGTGGATCTGCGCAAGCTGAAGAACGTCTCCGACGTGACCCTGGAGGCGGACACGAAGCGGCAGGCGGCGGAGATCCTGTCGGACGGCCAGAATCAGGCCGTGCAGATCGTCGAATCGATCCAGAACCACCTGCTCGAACAGAAGGCCATGATGGTTGCGGACGCCGACGTGGGCAGGATCGCGCTGTTCGTCCAGCAGCAGCTTCCGGGTTTATTCGCGGCATACGAGCGCTACGCGGGGGAGCAGACTATCGACAACGTGGTGATCATGGATAACGAGGGTGGCATGAACGGGCTGCTGAACCGCGGCCCGGAGGCCTTCGTCGACTTCCTGCACAAGTTCGAGGAGGGCTTCGGCATCAGCGTCAAGGAGTTGCTGACCCAGGACGGCGCTGACCGCGCCAAGGCGGACGCATCGGAGGGGCAGGCATGACCGTTTTCATCATCGTCTTCATTGTTCTGGTCCTCATCACGCTGTTGATCCAACTGGTCACCAAGATGAAGATCGTCGGCGCCGACGAGCTGGCCATCGTCGCCGGCAAGGGCAAGGCGTTCTCGTGGCTGCGCGGTGGACGCGTGTTCGTGTTTCCGCTCATCCATCGCTTTTTCCGGATGGACATGCGGCCCCGCACCACCAGCGTGCGCGTGGAGTCGGCCATCGCGGCGGGCATCGTGCCGCTCACCGTGGTGGCGACCGTGAGCTTCGCGGTGGCCTCTTCGGGCGAAGGGCTGCGCAACGCCATCCGGCGGATCCTGCTGATGACGCGCGACTGGGCGGAGCTCACCGGTATCGCCACCGGCATCATCGAAGGGCATCTGCGCGACTCGATCGCGACGATGACGCCCGAAGAGGTGATGACGGACAAGGATCGGCTGGTGCAGAACATGATCCGCGTGTGCAAGACCGACTTGGAGGGCATTGGCCTGGAGATCACGGCGATGAACATCGCCGACGTCGACGACCACCGCCTGGACGGCGTGCGCGAGCCGGAGCTCTACATCGCCCTGCTGAAGCGCATCCAGTCCGCGAACGCCGAGACGCAGTCGCGCGCGGCGCAGGCGCAGGCGCATGCGGCGGCCAAGGAGGAGTCGGAGGGGCGGCGCGCGGAAGTCGCGGTGCGCCAGGCGCAGAACTCCAAGGAGAGCCTGCTGGCGGAGATTCGCGTCAAGGTGGCGCAGGAAACCCAGCGCAGCGCCATCGGCGTGCGCCGGGCCGAGCGCGACGCGCAGGCCAAGGTCGCCGGAATCAAGGCGCAGATCGGCGCCGAGCAGCAGCGCATCGCGATGCTCCGTGAGCGTTATCGGGCGGAGATTCTGATCCCGGCGGAGGCGGAGCAGGAGCGCATGACGCTGCAGGCCAAGGCGGAAGCGGCCGAGCGACGGGGCCGCGCGCAAGGGGAGATCGATCAGCTCAATCGAACCATAGAGATCCTGCGCCAGGGAGGTAAGGCCGCCCTGGCGGCCTACGTCATCGAGAACTTCGAGAAGTTCATCGAGCCGTTCTCGAAGACGCTGTCGCTGTTCCCGGCCAAGCACGCCACGGTCATCTCCGGGGCAGGGGGGACGCACGCGCCGATCTCCGGCGTCCATCCGCACCCGGTCGAGGAGCAGAAGGCGCGACTGACCCTGGAGGCGCTGGGCGCGATCTCGACCGCGCAAGGAGCTGAGAGCGCTCCGCAGAACGGGTAGTGCCAGGGGCGCGCGGCATCCGCCGCGCGCCCTCACTCGATGATCTTGTTCAGCGGATACTCGACGATTCCGCTGGCGCCCGCTTCCTTGAGGCGCGGGAGAATATCGCGCACCACCGACTCTTCGATGATCGTGTCGACGGCGACCCAGTCGCCGTTCGCGAGCGGGGCGACGGTCGGTTTCTGCAGCGCCGGCAGGGCCTCCAGGATGGCATCCAGATTCTTCTCCGGCACGTTCATCATCAGCCCGACCTTGCCCTCGGCTGCCATGGCGCCGCGCAACATGAGGGTGATGTTCTCGATCTTCTTGCGCTTCCAGGGGTCCTGCCAGGACGCCTGGTTGGCGATCAGGCGCGGGGTGCTGGTCAGAATGGTGTCGACGATGCGGAGGTTGTTGGCGCGTAGCGAGCTGCCGGTCTCGGTGACCTCAACGATCGCGTCGGCAAGTTGCGGGGGCTTGACCTCGGTCGCCCCCCACGAGAACTCGACGTGCGCCTGCACCCCGTGGCCCTTGAGGTAGTCGGTGGTGAGATTCACGACCTCGGTCGCGATGTGCTTGCCCTGCAGGTCCTTGGGGCTGCGGATGGGGGAGTCCTCGGGAACGGCGAGCACCCAGCGCACGGGCCGGCGGCTCACCTTGGCGAAGACCAGCTCCGCCACCTCCACCACGTGGGCGCGGTTCTCGACGATCCAGTCGTGGCCGGTCAGTCCGGCATCCATCACGCCGTCCTGCACGTAGCGGGCGATCTCCTGCGCGCGGATCAGGATGCACTGGATCTCCGGGTCGTCGATGTCGGGATAGTAGGAACGCGAGCGGAAGGTGATCCGGTAGCCGGCTTGGCGGAACAGGCCGGCGGTCGCCTCCTGCAGGCTGCCGGCCGGGATGCCGAGCTTGAGGATGTTCCGGTCCATGGAGGGGACGGCTACCCCTTGCTGGCGTACACGTCGGCCGGATCGAACACGCGCTTCGCGACGACCTGGAGATCGTCTTCCGCGACCCGGCGGAAGAAACAGCTCCGGTAGCCTTCGTGACAGGCGGCGCCGCCGATCTGGCGCACCTTGACCAGCAGCGTGTCGGCGTCGCAGTCCACGTAGACCCCGTGCACTTCCTGCACGTTGCCTGACTCCTCGCCCTTGCGCCAGAGGCTGTTGCGGCTGCGCGAGAAGTAGCACACGCGGCCGGTGCGCAGCGTCTCCTCGAACGCCTCCCGGTTCATGTACGCCACCATGAGCACCTCGCCGGTCTCATGGTCTTGGGCAATCACCGGCACCATGCCGCCGAGCTTCTCGAAGTCGACCACGCGGACGGCGGCGGAATCCTCCCCGTTTCCCGTATCAGGTTTCATGGTGGCACTCTACCACGCTAGGCGGAGCGGCTGGTTCAATGCCGGCAGGCGCGCCATACTCGCATCGTCCAAGGAGGCCTCATGCTCACCGACAAGCAGTTCCAGCATTTCCGGACGTTCGGCTTCGTAGTCCTGCGCGACCTGTTCATGCCGCAGGAGGTGGAGACCCTGCGCTCCGAATACGAGGCCGAGCTCGACCGTGTCTACGAGCACGCGCCGTTCACGGGCGAGACGCGCTACTGGACGACGATGCTGCACCCGCGCACGCCGCTGTATTCGAGCCTCCTGGAGGACGAGCGTTTCTGCAGCGTGGCCGAGCAGCTCTACGGCGACGACGTGATCGGCATCGGCACCGACGCCAACCGCTACGTGGGCGACACGCGCTGGCATCCTGACCACGGCCCCGATCCCGAGGAGGATTGCTACGGGGTGAAGTTCGCGTTCTACCTGGACCCGGTGGATGCCGACTCGGGCGCCCTGCGGGTGATCCCCGGATCGCACAACCGCGCCTTCCACGACCAGATCCGCGGCTCGCTCGAGTCGCTGGAGCTGGGCGTGGCCGGCGTGCCGGGCTACGTGTGCGCCTCCGACCCCGGCGACGTGGTCGCCTTCGACATGCGCTGCTGGCACGCCAGCCACGGCGGCGCCGACGGCCGCCGCATGTCCACCTGCGTCTACTACAACAATCCGCGCGGGGCGGTGGAGGAAGCGGCTACCCGCAAGCGCGCCGAACAGGCGCGGAAGACCCCGACCCAGTACGGACGCGAAGGGCAGCCGATGTTTCCTGCGGAGTGGCTTGCCAATCCCGGTGGCAGTCCGAAGCGGCAGCGCTGGCTGAACCGCATGGCGGAGCTCGGCTACTTCGACCTGCCGGTGGGGAGCGCGGCATGAAGCGGTACCGCGTCGGCATCATCGGCCTGGGCCGCATGGGCAGCACCATCGACGACGAGGGACACAGCAGGCAGCCGTATTCGGTCGCCGCTTCCTGCCGCGCCAGCGACCGCCTGGAGGTGGCGACTGCCGCCGACCTGCGGCCCGAGCGGCGGGAGGCATTCCGCGAGCGCTGGGGAGTCCAGGCGGTGTACGAGGACTACCGGCAGATGGTCGCCGAGCAGCGCCCCGACCTGGTCGCGGTGTGCACCACTGCCTCGGGACTGCAGAAGCCGGCCAACGAGGCCCCGGATGCGAGCTTCCGCGGCGACTCGCACGCGGAGCTCACCATGGCGCTCGCGGAGCTCGGCGTGCCGATGCTGTACATGGAAAAGGCGATGGCGAGCTCCCCACGCATGGCCGATGCCGCGCGTGACGCCTGCATGGCCGCCGGCACGCTGTTCAACACCGGCGTGCTGCGCCGCTTCGACAACCGCTACGACGCGGTACGGCAGGCGATCGACGGCGGCGCGATAGGCACGCCGCAGGTGGCGGTCCACTATGCCAAGAGCAACCTCATGCACGGCCATGTGCACTCCATCGACACCCTGTCGTTCCTGCTCGGCGATCCGCCCATCGAGGCGATCCGCGGCGAGCTGCTGCCTCGAGATGCGGGCGGCGCGGCCCGAACGGTGGAGGGAGACCACATCCCCAGCGACCCGGATGCGACCTTTCAGCTCCGCTTCGCCGGCGGCGTGGAAGCGTGGTCGGTGCCGGCCGGCAACTGGGAGTTCGAGGTGTTCGGCAGCGAGGGGGTGATCCGCTCGGAGAACAACGGCGCCGGCATCACGTTGCGCACGGCGACCGGCCCCGGACGTCGCCCGGACCTGGCACCAGCTCCGGTCGAGGTTCCCGAGGCGTGCAGCCCGGTGGTCGCCTGCCTGGAGGATCTCGTCGACGCGCACGAGTCAGGCCGGCCGACGCGGAGCCCGGTCGACCTGAGCGCCCGCATCGTCGAGGCCTGCGTCGCCGTCGCCGACAGCCATCGCCGCGGCGGCGCCTGGCTGGAGCTTCCGCTGGCCGCGCGCGACCTGTACATCTTCCACGTGTAGACCGGAACGATCAGAGCTGCTGCGCGGCGGTCAGCTCCGCGAAGCGGAAGCAATCGGTCACGTGGTCGTTGACCACGCCCACCGCCTGCAGGTGGGAGTAGACGATGGTCGGACCCACGAAGCGGAAGCCCCGCGCCTTGAGGTCTCGGCTCACGTTCCGCGACAGCTCGGTTTCCGCGGGCATGTCGGCCTGATCGCGCCAGCCGCCGACGATTGGACGGCCATCGACGTATCGCCAGAGATAGGCGCAGAAGCTCCCGAACTCTTCCTGAACGGCCAGGAAGGCGCGCGCGTTGTCGATCGATGACGCCACCTTCAGCCGGTTGCGCACTATCTCCGGGTTGCCGAGCAGCGCCTCGCGCTCGTCCTCGCCGTAGCGGGCCACGCGGGCCGGATCGAAGCCCTGATACGCACGCCGGTATCCGGCCCGCTTGTGCAGGATGGTGCGCCAGCTCAGTCCCGCCTGCGCCCCTTCCAGGACCAGGAACTCGAACTGCATGCGGTCGTCGTCGCGGATCGGCGTGCCCCACTCCCGGTCGTGGTAGGCCTGCATCAACTCGTCGCCCGCGCACCACGCGCAGCGGCGGCGCTCCGTCATGGCGCGACGGTACCACGGCCCGTTGACAACGTCCGGGGCAGCGGCAATTCTCATGAACTGCCATGCCGGCACCGGCACTGACCGCCGACGGCGCCGCGGTCGCGCCTCCGCACCGGCCGCTCGACGAAGTGCGCCGGACGTTCCGCGTCCGGTGGTACCGCAGCCCCGTCGACCCGGCGGTGCTGCGCAGGCTCATGCAGCGCAGCGACCTCAAGGGGCTGGCGCAGGTCCTGGGCTCGCTCGGTCTGGTCGCGGCCAGCGGGGTGCTGACCTGGGTCCTGTTCGAGCGGCAGGTGTGGGTCGGCTTCGCCGCGGCTCTGTTCCTGCACTGCACCATGGCCGGATTGTACGGCTCCGCCAACCACGAGCTGACCCACGGCACGGTGTTCCGCACGAAGTGGCTGGGCCGCCTGTTCCTGCGCGTGTTCGCCCTGCTCAACTGGTTCAACCCCTACGACTATGCGCTCAGCCACACCTACCACCACCGCTACACCCTGCACCCCATGGGCGACCGGGAGGAGGTGCTGCCGCACGCGCCCGCATTCCGGGTGCTGTACGTCCTGCAACTGCTGACCGTCAACTTCACCGGCGGGCCGCACACCGGCGGGATGGTGCCCCTGCTGCGCATGACCATCCGTACGGCGCTCGGCAGACCCCTGTCCCGCTACGCCGGCACGAACACCAGGAAGGACAAGCTGGAGTGGATGGCGGCCGTCTACGCCGGGCATCCGGAGGAGCGGCGCAAGTCCGTCCGCTGGGCGCGCGCGGTGCTGCTGTTCCACGGCGCGCTGCTGGCGGTCGCGATCGTCTTCGGGCTCTGGCTGCTGCCGGTGGTGATCAGCCTGGCGCCGTTCATCGCCAACTGGTGGCGCTACCTCACCCACCTGCCCATGCACTGCGGGTTGCGGACCAACGTCCCGGACTTCCGCAAGTGCACGCGCAGCATCAAGCTCGATCCGGTGAGCAGCCTGCTGTACTCGCACATGAACTGGCACCTGGAGCACCACATGTACGCCGGCGTGCCGTGCTACAACCTGCGCAAGCTCAACAAGGTGATCGCCGCCGACCTGCCGGAACGCAAGTCGCTGGTGGGCGCATGGCGGGAGATGCGCGCCATCTGGCGCCGGCAGTTGACCGATCCCGACTACCAGTACGACGTGCCGCTGCCGCCGACCGCGAACCGGTTCGACGAGTCCGCGCCGGCGCGCCGCAAGACCGCCCGAACGAACGGCAGGGGCGAGGAGCTGGGCGCATCGATCGGCGACCTGGCGCCCGCCGTGATCGCCGACTGACTCCGGGCGGGCCGGGACTCAGAGGATGAAACCCAAGTAGACCATCTGCAACGGATACCCAGCGAGCGTGATCGCCACGATGCTGTAGTGCACGCGCTGAGCCCGGTCCACCACTTCTTCAGGCCGCGCAGAGTGCGGGAACCAGATCCGGCGCATCGGAGTCGACCATCCGGGGGGTGTGCGGCGCGATCCGCGGTGACCCCGGAAAGGTCGGTGAAGTGGCCTTCGGCGTGGCAGAGCAGCGATGCCCACGCCGCCGGGGTCCCGAGAGATCCGGGTTCCGAACGATCTTGCTGAAGGAGCCGCGGGCGCCGATTTCGTTCAGGTGGCACGACCGCACGCCGTGACCGGCCATCGGCACCACGATCGAGTGACTGCGGGGCAGTGTCCGCATGCGGCGGTTGAGGTAGATCGCTCGGATTACGGAGTGGCCCACCACCGTTACCAGATGTTCTGTCCGGTTGCATTTGGTAGCACTATATGAAAAAATGCAGCGCATATGGTACATCGCACGCACTGGATCTCGGCGATCGAGGGGAGTTGGCACGAGAAGTCGATCGTGTGGCTCTCCGGGGTGCGGCGCGCCGGCAAGACGTTTCTCTGCCAGTCCTTGCCGGACGTAGAGTACCTGGACTGCGAGCTGCCGAGCACCCGCAGGGCGCTGGAGGACCCCGAACGGTTCCTCCGCGACATCGGCTCGCGGCGTGTGGTGCTGGACGAGGTGCACCGCCTGGCCAATCCCTCCGAGCTGTTGAAAATCGCGGCGGACTACTATCCGGGGACCCACATCGTTGCGACCGGGTCTTCCTCCCTGGGGGCTTCGCGGCGCTTCCGCGATACGCTCACCGACCGCAAACGCGATCTGTGGCTGACGCCGATGCTGATCCAGGACGAGCACGAGTTCGGCCGGCGAGGCCTGGACCACCGGTTCCGGTTCGGCGGGCTGCCGCCCTTCTATGGCGCGACCGATGTGCCGGAGCGGGGATTCCAGGATTGGATCGACTCCTACTGGGCACGGGACATTCAGGAGCACTTCCGGCTGCAGCGGCGCTGGTCGTTTCTGCGTTTCGTGGAGCTGCTGTTCGCAGCCAGTGGCGGGATGTTCGAAGCGACGGCGTACGCCGCCCGGTGCGAGGTCAGTCGGACGACGGTGACGAACTACCTTCAGGTGCTTGAGGACACGTTCGTCGTTCACGTCGTCCGCCCGTACAGCACGCGGCGCGCCACGGAGATCGTCGCGGCACCGAAGGTCTACAGCTTCGATTCGGGATTCGTCTGTTTCTTCAATGGCTGGGATGTGCTGCGCGACGAGGATCGCGGGGCGCTCTGGGAGCACTATGTGCTCAATGAGTACCTCGGCCGCACCCAGCGGCGACGCGTCTCCTACTGGCGCGACAAGCGCGGTCATGAGGTCGACTTCATCATCGCAGCGCGCAGGGAGCCGCCGGTCGCAGTGGAGTGCAAGTGGAGCGCGGACGGACTCGACGTCCGCAACCTGCGCGCGTTCCGCACTCAGTACCCTGCGGGGGCCAACTACGTGGTGACCGCCGACACCGAGCGCTCCTACATGCGCGACTATCGTGGGCTGAGCGTACGCTTCGTGAACCTGCCGGATCTCTTCCGGTACGTCTCCTAAACGGGTGCCGCTCGTGATGCAGCTTGTCTTCCGGCTGGAACGGGGCATGATTACGCCCATGGAGGAGGAGCCGCCATGCCCACGATCCGCCTGATCGACCATCACACCGTGTACGACAACCCGGTGCCGAACCTGCGCAGCCGTCACGCATACTTCCCCGACTTGGTGGCGCTGCCGTCCGGAGAGCTGCTCGCCCTGTTCATGCTCGGCGAGGCGATGGAGGCCACGGACGGCACGACCATGGTGTCCCGCTCGGCCGACGGCGGCCGGACGTGGGAGTTGCAGGGGCCACTCCACGAGCGGCCGGCGAGCGGCGCCGGGGCCTACCACTCCGACTACCTCAAGGCGACCCTGCTGGCCGACGGCCGGCTGATCGCCGCCGGCTACAACTTCCACCGCAGCGGCCGGGACGAGCCGGTGACCAACGCGGCCACCGACGGCGTGCGCGGCGGCGACAACCTGGTCTCGTTCTCCGACGACGACGGCAGGACGTGGTCGCAGCCCGCGGTGATCCCGCGCACCCGCCCCGAGCTGATCGAGCTGTCCGGGCCGGCCATCCAGGTCGCCGGCGGCGCGATCCTGGGCGCGGGATCGATGTTCCCGCGCTGGGACGGGAGCAACCCGTCCGGCTGCGTGGGCGCCCTGTTGCGCAGCGACGACGGCGGCGCGATCTGGGACGACCGGACCGACTTTTTCGTCGACCCGGCCGGCCGCTACGCACCGTCCGAGCCGCGGCTGTGCGAGTTGCCGGACGGCAGGATCGTCGCCCTGTCGTGGATCATGGACCACGTCGGCGGCACCAACCTGACCAACCACGTCACGATCTCCCACGACGGCGGCGCCACCTGGTCGGCGCCGATCGACACCGGCGTGGCGGCGCAGGCCTCCAACCTGATCTCCTGGGACGGGGACCTGGTGCTGTCCGTCCACTCGCAGCGCGAGGGAACGGAGATCGGGGTCTACGCGCGGCTGGCCGACCTTGCGGGCGACCGCTGGCGCACGATCACGGAGTCCTGCCTGTGGGAGAACGCGCCGGCCATGCAGGTCGCGGCCTACGCCACCATGGCGGTCAACCTCAAGTTCGGGCAGCCGTCGCTACTGCGCCTCTCGGAGACCGAGGTGCTGGCCACCCACTGGGCGGTCGAGGACGGGCAGGGGCGCATCCTCACGCACCGCCTGCACGTGGATGCGTAGGGGCCCCTGATCGGTATGCGGCAGGAACGGAGTCCTCTCTTCGGCTGGCCGGGATCCAGGACGCTTCAGGCAAGCATCAACCGCTCACCCTTCGGTTCGGGTACCGGATCGCCAAACTCGCGCGCCGTGTCGATCCACAGCGTGATGGCTTCCTGGGCCTGCTTGAGCGCAGCTTCCTGTGTAGCGCCATGTGCCATACAGCCGGGCAGCTCCGGCACCTCGGCTATGAAGGTGTTGTCTTCGTTGCTCCAGTAGAGAATGACCTCGTACTTGTACATCAGTCTTCCTCCTGCAGTTTGACTTCCGCGAACCCGTTCGACGAAGCCCAGACGCAGAAGCTGGTTGCGCACGTCATCGAAGCGGATGCTGGCATCCGAGCGGCCCGCGAGAATCCTGCGAAGTACCGGATTGTCCCGCATGCTCGTGGCGCCAGCCCTGATCCCGCTCACAGGGTCCGCACTCGTCGGCACGGAGTCAATCTCGGCCAGCCGTCGCGGGGTCTGTCGGAGACGGAGGTGCTGGCCACCCACTGGGCGGTCGAGGACGGGCAGGGCCGCATCCTCACGCACCGCCTGCACGTCGAGGCGTAGGCGCGCATGGCGGCAGACGTTGAGCTGCGCGAGCCCATCGAGCGCGCCATGGGCTACGTCGAGCGCTGGGCGGCGCCGCTGGTGGAGCTGGACGCGGTCGCCGCGGTCGCCCGCGGCGACGACCGGTACATCGCGGAGGACCTGACCCACAACGTCGGCCGCGCCCTCGATGCCCTGCTCAAGGGGCGGGAGGTGACCGGCCGCGTGGTCGACGGCAAGGTGCTCGGCGCGCTGCGCGGCGTCCTGTTCGCCACCCTGGACAACCCCGCCGGTTTCCCCGCCGCCTGGTGCCGCCTGGCCGACTTCTACTACGACGGCCAGCAGCCCGGCATGACCTGCTCTCCGCACAACCTGCGGGAGGCGGTGCAGGCGCTCCTGGAGCTGTACCGCGCCGACGGTGACAGCGAGGCGCGGCGCAGGCTCGGCACGCTGCTCGACACACTGCTGGCGATCACCGACGACGGCGGCCTGTACCGCACCGATCGGCTCGCGGCGGAGCCGCTCCTGTGCGGCGTGCTTCCGTTCGCCGACCACCGCCTGGTCGGTGCGTTCTACCAGTCCTGCACGCAGAACCGCGGCCGGCTGATCATGGCGCTCACCCAGGTCTACCGGGCGCTCGGCGACCCGCGCGCCCTGGAGCTGGCGCAGCGCTTCGTCCGCCTGGTCCGCGCGGAGGCGTTCGCCGAGGACGGCCACCTGACCCACTTCGCCGGCAACCACACCCACTCGATCACCGGCACCGTGCATGGGCTGGCCGACTGGGGACTGCTGGGCGGCGACCTCGACACCCTCGACCACGCCCGCCGCATCATGGAGGTGGGGTTGCCGCCGACCTGCTCCAGCTTCGGCTGGTCGATCGAGGGCGCGTGGCGGGAGGTCATCCCAGGCCGCGGCGAGATCAACAACACCGGCGACATGGTGCAGGCCGCGCTGATCCTGGGCCGCGCGGGCTGGCCCCGCTTCTTCGAGTCGGCCGAACGCATGATCCGCAGCCACGTGCTGCCGTCGCAGTGGCGGATCGGCCAGCCCTACCGCCAGCCGGCCGACGACCCGAAGAACCCGCCGCCGCGGGTGCCCGATGGCGAGGACGGCGGCTGGGGATGCCCGGCGGTGAACGACCGCTACGGCCGATCGCGCTTCGGCATCCTGGACATCACCCAGGGCGGCATCCAGTGCCTGTGGGCCGCGGTCCGCGAGGGCGTCGCCGAGGATGACCTCGGCATGGCCGTGAATCTGCTGTTCTCGAACCGGGTCCCCTCGCTGCAGGTGGACAGCGGCCTGACGGAGCGGGGTCGCCTGCGCATCGCCACGCGGCGGACGGAACGGGCGCCGGCCACGCTCCGCATCCGCCGGCCGACCTGGCTGGACGTCGGCCGGCTGGCCGTGCGGCGCGAGGGCGTGCCGGAGCCGCATCGGCTGACCGACCACTGGCTGACCGACCACTGGCTGATCGTCCCGACGGCCGGCCCCGCCACGGTCGAGATCACGATCCCGGTCCCGCGCCGCAGCGGCACCGAGTGGGTCGATCACCGGCCGTACCACGTCGTCTGGGAGGGCGACCGGGTGGTGGCCATGGATCCGAAGGGGGAGTGCGCGCCGATGTATCCCAGCGTCGCCGAGCTGGACCGCCGGACGGCCGGCCCGTAAGCCGGCGCACACTGCACACCGGACACCGGCGGCGGTGCTAATATGCGCCGCGATCCGGGAATCACCATGACCATCGAACGGCAACAGGCATTGATCGAGGCACAGAACATCACCAGGGTGTTCCGCGCAGGCGCCGAGGAGGTGAACGCGCTCAGGGGCGTGTCGATCTCGATCCGGGCCGGGTGCTTCGTGCTCCTCCGCGGCCGCTCCGGCTCCGGCAAGACCACGCTGCTCAACCTGTTGGGCGGGCTCGACCGGCCCACCGGCGGCACCGTGAAGGTGAACGGCCACGACCTGCATGGCATGAGCGGCGGGCAGCGCAACCGCTGGCGGCGCGACACCGCGGCGTTCGTGTTCCAGGCGTTGGCCCTGCTGCCGGGGCTCACCGCGCTGGAGAACGTGGATCTGCCGCTGCGCATCGCCGGGGTGGATCCCCGTACTGCCGCCGCCAGAGCGCGCGAGCAGCTCGAGCGGGTGGGCCTGGGGCCGCGCGCCCATCACCGCGTGTTCGAGCTGTCCGGCGGGGAGCAGCAGCGCGTCGCCGTGGCTCGCGCCCTGGTCAAGCAACCGACGGTGCTGTTCGCCGACGAGCCGACCGGGGAGCTCGACCAGGGATCCGGCGCCACCGTGCTGCAGCTCCTTCGTTCGGCGGTAGAAGAGCGGCGCATGACCGCCGTGGTCACCAGCCACGATCACCTGGCGACCGGCTACGCCGACCTGGTGTACGCGATGGCGGACGGCGTGCTGCACCGGGTCGAACCGTCAAGGGAGGGCTCGGCATGAGGCTCGGCACGGAACGCACACGACGCCCCATCCTGCCGGCGATCCGCACGGCGCTCGCGGTGTGCGCCGTGGCGGTCGTCGCCGTGCTCGCCGGATGCGGCCGTCCGGCCGACGACCTGGAGCTGCCCGCCGAGCTGTCGGAGCTCGGCGCCCGCACCTCGGCACCTACGTACCCGGTGGAGCGGCGTGACCTGGCGGTCGAGATCGAGCGGGTGGCGCGCGTGCAGTCGGTGCGGCTGCAGGAGCTGTACTTCGAGGAGGGCGGCCGGCTGGCGGAGCTCAACGTCGGCACCGGCGACCAGGTGACGCAGGGGCAGATCCTGGCGCGGGTCGCCAGCGGCCCGCTTCAGCACAGCCTGCGCCTGGCCGAGATCGACCTGGAGATCGACCGTCTGCGGGCCTCCTCGCAGAGTCCGGGCTCCTCCAGCGTCGACCGGCAGATCCGGCAGCTCGAGCTGACCAAGCGCGAAGCGGCGGTCGACTTCCTGCGGCGGCGCGTGGAAGCGCACACCATCCGCGCCCCCTACGACGGCGTGATCACGCGGGTGAACCCGGTGGTGGACGAGATCGTCGAGGGCTACCGCACCATCATCGAGATCGCCGACCCCTCGGAGCTGGAGCTGCAGATGGACGTCAGCGTGGACCAGTTCGACCGGATGGAGGTCGGGCAGTCGGCGCAGGTCGAGATCAGCAAGGGCACCTGGGCGCCGGGCACGGTGTCGCGGCTCACCAGCCGGACCTCGGGCCGCGATGCCGCCCTGCGGCGCGAGGAGTACGTCGTGCACCTGCGGCTGGACCAGGCCGATGCGGTGTCGTTCCGCATGGGCGCCCGCCACGCGGCCCGCGTGCTGGTCGAC